>JBJKPL010000207.1:0-24673 GCA_046706345.1 Candidatus Sulfidibacterium sp. | reverse complement strand
GTTTCCGGGCCAGTGACAGCTGCAGATTGTACCACCCGCTGCGTTTTTTGGGATCATCTTCATAACGAAGTCCCAGGTTGACAGCCCAGTCGAAGATGGAACGTTTGACGCCGTGAAGCTCCTTTGCTTTTAACGTGATTTTATCGTAGAGCTTCTCCAGAACGCGCGGTACTGATGCGAAACCATGGGGATGGCATTCGTTCAGGTTCTCGCCCAGCGTGTCGATGCTCTCTACATAATAAACATCCAACCCCATCGCCTGGACAAGATAATTCACCATCCTTTCGAGCACATGGCACATGGGCAGAAAGCTCAGCCACCGTTCTTTGGGGTTTACCGGCAACAGATTGATGGTGGCCTGTACGTTGCTCATGAAATTGTAATGCGTGAGCATGACGCCTTTGGAACGCCCGGTGGTTCCGGAAGTGTAAATGATGGAAAGCAGATCGTCTTTCGAGATGCCTTCTTTTATTTTTGGTAATTCAGATTCGAATTTTTTCTGTTCTTTTTTGCCCGCTTCCTGGACCTCGGTCCAGTGAGGTACTCCTTTTACTTTATCAAACGTGTAGATTTTTTCAATTTTGGGGACATCGGCGGAAAGTTTTTTGATCCTTTTATAGTATTCCCTGGAGGATACGATGACCATCCGGGCATCCGAATGTTCGAGGATATACCGGGTTTCATCGTCACCGATGTTGGGGTACACCGGCACATGGATCACCCCGATCTGGCCCATTCCCATGTCCGCAAAATTCCATTCAGGCCGGTTGTTGGAGATGGTGAGGATCTTTTCGCCTTTCTGAAAGCCTAAAGCCAGCAGGCCATAACTGAAAAGATCCACATTTTCTTTGTATTCGTTGGTGCTGAAATTTTCCCATGTACCGTTTCTCTTGATAGACAGGGCAGCTTCGTGGTTGTGTTCCACCACGTTTTGGTCGAGGATGTCGAAGTTACGTTCAAGTTTCATGGTTAATAGTTTAGGTTGTTATTTCAATCGATTGAGAAAATCATCAAATAAAAAATGCCGCTAATTTTTGGCTTTAAAAGTCCAGGTGAACTGAAACTCGGAGACGGTATCTCCCTGATCATCTATTCCTTTGGAGGTGATAACGACGGTTTGTCCTGTTCCTGTTATAAGGGCATTTTTCACCGCTTCCGCGATCTCCAGTCCGTTTTCACAGGTAAAGATGACTTTGCTCCGGGCTTTTTTGGTGAAGCTGGCTTTCATGTCCAGCACCAGCATCGAGACCGGCCGGGGAGCCTGCATGACTTCAGAAATAGCCATGGCGCCGGAAGAAAGTTCGGCGGCCATGCTCTGAACGGCAAAGTAGGTCGACCTGAACGGGTTTTTTGTGAGATAATTATACGGGACCGACACACTGCAATGATTTTCGTCCAGTGCAGTCACTTTCATTCCGCTGAGGATACCCATGGGCATCTTGCGCAGAAAAAACAGTTTCAGCAACAGACTGTTGTTGGCCAGCTTCCTGAAATCCTTTTGTTTACCCATCCTCCCTTTGGTTTCTGATTGAAGTATAAAATTACGGGTTTTGATTTATAATCCTGCAAGGGACCGGTTTTTCTCCCACAAAAAACGATCCCGAATAAAGAAAAAAGGGGGCAGTATCAATGGCATCTGCCCCCAATTGTTCTAACTAAAAACAGTACTTGCCGGCTTCAATCATCTGATCGGCAATTCTTCGTCTGGCGGCCACTACATTCACAGGCGCGGCTTTGGTAAAGCGCTTCATTCCCATGAGCATGGCGGCCTGTTCATCTCCCTCGGCGAAGGAATTCACGGCATCCACCCCGATCTTGTTGATCCGGGCTGCCGTATCATAAAGCATGACATCCAGCATATCTTTATAGATCGCATGTTTCTTTTCGTCGTAGAGCGTACCGAGTTTTTCGACGCGCAGCAGCGAGGATTCAGCGGCGTAGGTATACATCAGCATATCCGCTGCATTCATCATGATCTCCTGCTGTTCCTGCAATGAGGTGGTGAATTTCTGTAGCGCAGCACCGGCGACCATCAGGATGGCTTTTTTGAAATTTACGATCAATTTGTGTTTTTCTTCATAGTAGTCAACAGTGGTACTGCCGAAATCGGGGATACCCATGAGCTCAGAAGCTACCTCTTTGGCCGGCGTCAGCAGATCGAGTTCTCCTTTCATGCCTCTTTTCAGGAGTTCGCCGACCACCACCATACGGTTGATCTCGTTGGTGCCTTCAAAGATCCGGTTGATCCGAGAATCGCGATAGGCGCGTTCGACAGCCGTTTCAGCGGAATAGCCCATGCCACCATGGATCTGAACGCCTTCATCCACCACAAAATCCAGCGTTTCCGAACCAAAGACCTTGGCTATGGAAGCTTCAATACCATATTGCCGAAGTCCTTCGATGCTGGCGTGGTCTTTTTCCATCCCGCCGGCTACCAGGGAGTCGATGGCATCATCGATATTCTGGCTGGCGCGATAGGTCAGCGATTCGGTGGCAAAGGTACGAATGGCCATTTCTGCCAGTTTGTGTTTGATGGCCCCGAAGCCGGAAATGAAGGTCCCGAATTGCTTGCGCTCATTGGCATATTGTACGCTCATGCCAATGGTGGCTTTGCAGGCGCCGATGGCAGCACCGGCCAGCTTGATCCGGCCCAGGTTGAGTATGTACAGTGCGATCTTAAATCCGCCGTTGCGTTCTCCCAACAGATTTTCTGCAGGCACTTTCACGTTGTCGAAAAATACCTGAGTCGTCGAGGACCCGCGAATTCCCATCTTATCTTCTTCCGCTCCCGTGGTCAGGCCTTCGGAGTTGCGTTCCACGATGAAAGCACTCAGTTTCTTGTCATCATCGATCTTGGCAAAGACAATGAAAATATCAGCAATACCCCCGTTGGTGATCCACATTTTCACTCCGTTGAGGGTGTAAAATTTTCCGTCGGCGCTGAGTACGGCTTTGGTTTTGCCGCTGTTGGGGTCGGACCCGGCGTCGGGTTCGGTCAGGGCATAAGCACCAATATATTCTCCGGTGGCCAGTTTGGGCAGGTATTTTTGTTTTTGATCTTCGTTACCAAAAAACAAAATGGGCAGGGTCCCTATCCCGGTATGGGCCGAAAATGCCACCGCATAGCTGAAGCCTTTTCCCATTTCTTCCACCGTCAGCATGGTGGTTACGAAATTCTGTCCGAACCCTTCGTATTCTTCAGGAACGGAGATCCCGAGCAATCCCAGCTCGCCGGCGTCTTTTAAAAGTTTGGCAAGCAGTTCGTTGTCGTGATGTTCCAGTTTTTCGATGTTGGGAACGACTTGCGTTTCGGTAAAATCCCGGCAGGTCTCGGCCATCATCCGTTGTTCTTCATTAAATTCTTCCGGGATGAAAATATCGGCGGCCCGTGTTTCTTTGATGAGAAATTCACCGCCTTTTAAAGCTTCTTTGTCTGGCATAGTTGTAATATTTTTGAAGTTAATAATTCATTGTTCATGAGGAAGGCTTAGGATAACATCTCGAAAATCCCTGCGGCCCCCTGGCCGGTGCCGATACACATGGTGACCATGCCGTATTTTTTGTTGCGGCGTTTGAGTTCGTTGAGGATCTGAACCGTGAGCTTGGCACCGGTGCATCCCAACGGGTGTCCCAGGGCGATGGCGCCTCCGTTCACATTCAGGATATCGGGGTTGATGCCGAGTTCTTTCACCACGACCATCGACTGGGTGGCGAAAGCTTCGTTCAGCTCGATCAGGTCGATGTCTTCCAGTTGCATGCCGGCGTGTTTCAACACTTTCGGAATGGCCTTTACCGGTCCGATGCCCATTTTATAGGGATCGACTCCTGCCACCTGGTAATCCACCAGACGGGCGATGGGCTTCAGGTTGTAGCGTTTGAGGGCTTTTTCCGAAACCACCAGCACAAAAGCGGCACCGTCCGACATCTGGGATGAATTTCCAGCGGTGGAAAGTCCGTCAGCAGCAAAGGCCGGCCTGAGTTTGGCCAGTCCTTCCAGCGTGGTTCCTCTTCGGGGGCCTTCGTCCATATCGAAAACCGTTTCTTTGGTTTTCATTTTCCCATCCTCGTAATAATTTTCCTGAACGGTGATGGGCACGATCTGGTCCTTGAAATAGCCTTTGTCAATGGCGTTCAGTGCCTTGTCGTTGGAATGAACGGCAAAGGCATCCAGGTCTTCGCGCTTGAGGTTGTATTCGCGTGCCACCATCTCGGAAGTAAGTCCCATACTCAGGAACCAGTTGGGATGGGTTTTGGCCACATCGGGATTGGGAACCAGCCGCCAGCCACCCATGTTGATCATCGACATGGTTTCGGCGCCTCCGGCGATGATCATATCGGCAATGCCGGCTGAGATCTTGGCGGAAGCAATGGCTATGGATTCAATTCCTGACGAGCAGAAGCGGTTGATGGTGGAACCGGGAACGTCCACGGTGTCCATGGACATCAGCGAAAGCAGTCGTCCCATATTCATTCCGGTTTCCGCTTCCGGAAAAGCATTCCCGACGACGATGTCGTCAATTTCAGATTTTTCAATTTGCGGAAAGTCGTTCATCAGGTGCCTGATAACAACCGCCGCGATGTCATCGGGGCGCGTGAAACGCAGCGAGCCGCGGGGTGCCTTACCTACTGCCGAACGATATCCTCCTACAATATATGCATTCATGATCTTATGATTTTCTGGTTAAACAATGGTTAATTTCTCAGGATCTTACCCTTGGTAATGAGGCTGTTCATGCGTTCCAGCGTCTTGCGCTGCATGCAGAGTTCCAGGAAAGCTTTCCTTTCCAGGTCGAGTAGATATTGCTCGGAAACTTCTGTCAGTGCTTGTGAAATCTCTCCGCCCGAGAGCACCCATCCCAGCTTTTCGGCGATCAGGCCGTCATGTTCAGACATATAATGTCCGGTTTTGAATCCGTCGGAACCGACATAAACCATTCCGAGGGCTTCTTTACCCAGCACTTTGACGTCGTTGCGCGGTGCCGGTTGGGAATATCCTTTTTCCGCCATTTCCAGCGCCACTTTTTTGGCATAGGCCAGCTGGTGTGCCCGGCTGACGATCACTTCATCCAATCCGGGACGCAGGTAGCCCAAATCAAAAGCTTCGTAAGCCGAAGTGGAAACTTTGGCCTGTCCGATACTCAGATAGCGATTCAGGAAGGCATTGGTACGGATGTCTCCGGATTTCAGTTCGTCGCCTAAGCGGAGGGCGAATTCCTTGGTACCGCCACCGCCGGGGATCAGTCCGACGCCAAATTCCACGAGTCCCATGTAGGTTTCGGCATGCGCGATGACTTTATCGCTGTGCATGCAGACCTCACATCCGCCGCCCAGGACCATCCCGTGGGGTGCAGCAATCACCGGAATGGAGGAATACCGGAGCCGCATGGTGGTTTTCTGGAACCACTGAACGGCCATATTCAGGTCTTCCCATTCCTGTTCGATCGCCAGCATATAGATCATGCCGACGTTGGCACCGGCTGAGAAATTGTCCCCTTCGTTGGAAATGACCAACGCTTTGTATTCGGCTTCAGCCAGGTCAACGGCTTTGTTCAGGCCTTCCAGTGTTCCCTGGCCGATGGTGTTCATCTTGGAATGGAATTCCACGTTCAGTACGCCGTCTCCGAGATCGAAGATGCTGACATCTTTGTTTTCCCAGATGACTTTTGTTTCGCGCAGCACTTCCAGCGACAACGTGTTCTCCTGCCCGGGAACGACTTTGTATGCTTTGGTTCCCAGGTCGTAATATTGTTTGAAACCGTCTTTCACCGAATAGAAAGACGTGATCCCTGCTTTCAGCATATCGTAAACCCAGGCTGCCGGTTTTTTCCCGGCTGCTTCCATGGCTTTTACCGTTTCCGGAACGCCTACGGCATCCCAGGTCTGGAATGGTCCGAGTTTCCATCCGAAACCGGCATTCATGGCATCGTCTACCTTGTAAATATCTTCGGTGATCTCGGGGATCCGGTTGGAACTGTATTGAAACAGGCTGTAAAAGGAATCCCGGTAAAAAGCGCCTGCTTTTCCTTCATCGGCTAACAGAACCGGCATGCGTTTCCGTAAATCGTCGATGGGTTTTGTTTTTTCCAATACTGAAAACTTCGGTCTGGGCTCTTCCTGGTATTCCAGGGTGTCGAAATTGATGCTGAGGAATTTCTTTACGCCGCCTTCTTCCACTTTCTTGAAAAAGCCTTGTTTTGTTTTGGATCCCAGCCATTTGTTGTTCAACATCTTTTGAAGATAGTCCGGAATTTTAAAGGCGTCCACGCGCTCATCTTTTACGGTCTCGTGGATATATTTGGCTACGTGTACCAGCGTATCAAGCCCCACCACATCCGCGGTGCGGAAGGTGGCCGACTTGGCGCGACCGATCACCGGCCCGGTGAGTTTGTCAATCTCAGGAATGGTGAGGCCGTATTTTTTTACATTATTAAATAACTCCATGATGGAGAACGTTCCGATACGGTTGGCGATAAAAGCCGGCGTGTCTTTGGCAAGCACCGGAGTTTTGCCAAGGAACCGGGCTGCATAATCGCTCAGGAATGACAGCACTTCAGGATCCGTGTATTTTGATGTAATGATCTCGAAAAGCTGCAGGTAACGCGGCGGATTTAAGAAGTGCGTTCCGCAGAAATGCTGTTGGAAATCATCGCTCCTGCCTTCGGCCATCAGGTCGATGGAGATGCCGGAAGTGTTCGAGGTGACCAGCGTTCCCGGTTTCCTCAGTTTGTCTACTTTTTCAAAAACCTGCTGTTTGATGTCCAGCCGCTCGACGACCACTTCAATCACCCAATCGCAGTCTTTGATTTTGGCGAGATCGTCTTCAAAATTCCCGGTTTTAATGCGGCTGGCAAAGGATGTTTTGTAGATAGGGGAAGGTTTTGATTTTAATGCGGCTGTCAGGGATTGGTCCACGATCCGGTTTCTGACGGCTTTGTCCTGAAGTGTGAGGCCCTTGGCTTTTTCCTCTTCGGTGAGCTCCCGGGGTACAATGTCGATGAGCAATACCTCGATGCCGACGTTGGCAAAATGGCAGGCAATGCCCGAGCCCATGACTCCGGAACCCAACACCGCAACTTTTTTTATTCTTCGTAACATAATATATCAAATTAGGTTAATGAAATGTTATGGATTCACAGTGACTCTTTTGGTGGCAATGGCAATTTCATCGGCCACCTGATCTTTGATGACGTCGAACACTTTGAAAAATGCATCCAGGTCCTGCTGGCTGACTTTCTGCATCAGCTTTTCGTTGAACTCCAGCACCTTTTTCTTGGCGATTTTTCTGCGTTCCACACCCAGGGGTGTGAGGAAAATGCGGATGATCCTTTTGTCTTTTTGGTCCACCTCACGGGTGATGCAACCATCATCTTCCATTTTCTTTAACAGGCGGGTCAGGCTGGAGTTTTTCATCCCCAACTGCTGCGCCAGCCGCGTCGAAGGCGTCCCTTCTTTTTCAACATAAGTTAAAATATAACCCACCGTCTGGCTGATCCCATACTCGTTTCCGATGACGTTGTACATTCTTGAAAGCGCTAAGGACGTGGTTCTTATGTAGAATTCTATGGTTTCGTTCAGCTTCATCTATTCATCAATTTTATTACGCATGCAAACAAATATATATAAAAAATAGTTCGCATGCATACTATTTTTATAATATTTAACATTTAGACCCATTCTAAATAGTCTGTTCGCAATGGTTTTCATAAATGTTTTCCGGGCCGTTTTCCAAACCCGGGCTTTGTCTTATCTTTGCACCTCAATCTCTTGAAAGGAAAAACGTTGGCATACCAGTATTATCAGTTAAAAAACGGCATCCGGATCATTCACCGGCAGATCCCGGGACAGGTATCTCACTGTGGATTGATGGTGGACACCGGGTCGCGTGACGAGCAGGAACAGGAAAACGGCATGGCGCATTTTATTGAGCACATGATCTTTAAAGGCACGCAAAAGCGGAAGGCTTTTCATATCATTAGCCGGATCGAGCATGTGGGTGGCGAACTGAATGCCTACACCAGCAAAGAGGAAACCTGCATTTATGCTTCTTTTCTCAGTCCGTTTTACGAACGGTCGCTGGAGATCTTTGCCGATGTGGCCTTTCATTCCGTCTTCCCCGAAAGGGAAATTGAGAAAGAAAAGGATGTGGTTCTCGATGAGATCAATTCCTATCAGGACAATCCGGCGGAGCTGATCTTTGATGATTTCGAATCCCTGCTATTAGACGGCCATTCCCTGGGGCGGAACATCCTGGGCGACAAGGAGCATGTGCAGGCGTTTACCCGGAAGGACATTTTCCGGTTTGTCAACCGCAACTATGATACACGAAAAATGGTGATCTCTTCCGTCGGACAGATCGATTTTCAGGAACTTATTCGCATGGTAAGAAAGTACTTTGAAACGATTCCGGTAAATAAAAGGGAAGTGGTCAGGCCTGTTTTTGAGCATTACGTGCCTTCCCGGAAGGTGATCTCAAAGCCTTCTTATTTATCGCATTGCATGACCGGAAACATGGCTTTCCCTTTCCATCATCCCAAAAAAATGACGCTGCTGTTGCTGAACAATTTGCTCGGTGGCCCGGCGATGAATTCCAGGCTGAACCTGGGCATTCGTGAAAAGTACGGATTTGCCTATACCATCGAATCTACCGTGCAGACCTATTCGGATACCGGATTTTTCGGCGTTTATCTTGGGACTGATGCGAAACATGTGGAGCGCAGCCTGGAATTGGTGCAACGGGAACTTGACAAGCTCAGAAAGCAGAAACTGGGTATTTTACAGCTGACGCGGGCGAAGCAGCAGTTCAAGGGCCAGGTAGCCCTGAACGACGAGGCGCCGCTGAACGAAATGCTCGATGTGGCCAAGGCCTATCTTTATAAAGATCATGTCAATGATTCGGAGACCGTTTTCCGGCTGGTGGATGCCATCACTTCGGAGGACGTGCTCGAGGTGGCAGCGCAGATTTTGGACCCCGCGGCGCAAAGCACCCTGATCTATGAAAACCGGGAGGAATGAAGGGGTGGTCATGATATCACAAAATAATAATCACTTAAGACCTACATCATGTTAAGCAAAGAGATAAACGAATATATCGAAGCCCATACCACGGACGAAATACCTTTATTATATGATCTGAACCGCGAGACGCATCAAAAGACCTACTATCCCAGCATGCTTTCCGGGAAGGTTCAGGGAAAATTCCTGGAAATGATTGTAGCCATGCTTCAGCCGAAAAGGATCCTGGAAATCGGCACGTTTACGGGATATTCGGCCTTGTCGATGGCCGCGGCGCTGCCGGACGACGGTTACCTCATTACGGTGGACAAAAATGAGGAGATCACGCCCTTTGCAAAACGTTATTTTGACAAGTCGGAAAACAATGGGAAGATCCGGTTTCTGGAAGGTGATGCCCGGGAGGTAATCCCGTCGCTGAAGGAAACGTTCGACCTGATTTTCATCGATGCTGATAAATCGCAGTACACAGATTATTATGAGCTTGCTTTTCCCAAGCTGAGGAAAGGCGGCTTTTTCCTGGCTGATAACGTGCTTTGGAGCGGCAAGGCCGTAGAAGACAAAAATCCCGATAAGGAAACCCTGGGCATCCGCAATTTTAATGATCATGTGCGTGATGACCTGCGGGTGGAGCAGGTGTTGCTGTCGGTACGCGACGGACTTTTGCTGATCCGTAAAATGAGGGATTAGGGTTTCGCGCTTTTACGCTATTTTTGCACCAGCAATTTACTTTTTATGGCCTCATCCAATTTTGTTGATTACGTGAAGATTTACTGCCGTTCGGGGAATGGCGGTCCCGGCTCGGTACATTTCCGGCGCGAAAAATACCTCCCCAAGGGAGGACCCGACGGCGGCGACGGCGGTAAGGGAGGCGATATTATTTTCAGGGGCAATGCCCAGATGTGGACGCTGCTGCATTTGCGTTATACGCGGCACCTGCGGGCAGAGAACGGGGAATCCGGCGGCGCCCAGACCAGTACCGGAGCAAGCGGAAAGGACATCGTGGTGGAAGTGCCCATCGGCACGGTACTGCGAAATGCCGAAACCCAGGAAGTGATGGGAGAGATTGTGGAAGACAGGCAGGAACTGGTCTTGCTGCAGGGGGGCCGGGGCGGCCTGGGAAACGACCATTTTAAATCGTCCACCAACCAGACGCCCAAATATGCCCAACCCGGCGAAGAAGGGGTTGAGGCCGAAGTGATTATCGAACTGAAACTTCTGGCGGATGTAGGCCTGGTGGGATTTCCCAACGCCGGAAAATCTACCCTGCTTTCGGTCGTTTCGGCGGCAAAGCCCGAAATTGCCGATTATCCGTTTACCACCTTAAAACCCAATCTTGGGATCGTTTCCTATCGTGATCAGCAGTCCTTTGTGATGGCCGATATTCCGGGGATCATCGAGGGAGCGCATGAAGGAAAGGGATTGGGACTCCGGTTTCTGAGACATATAGAAAGGAATTCCGTCCTGTTGTTTCTGGTGCCGGCCGATTCGGGTGATATCAAAAAGGAATACAACATCCTGCTGAATGAACTGAAACAGTACAATCCTGAATTGCTCGACAAGAAAAGGGTGCTGGCGATTTCGAAATCGGACCTGTTGGATGCCGAACTGATGGACGAAATGAAGCAAGAACTGCCGGAGATCCCGTCGGTATTTATTTCTTCCGTGGCGCAGCAGGGACTGACACAAATGAAGGATATGCTTTGGAAAGCCCTGAATTCCTGAAATCATTCTCTTAATGCAAAATTGATGGTTCGGTATTTTCTCAAACTGGCATACAAGGGCACGTCGTTTCACGGCTGGCAGATCCAGGACAATGCCCCGACCATCCAGGAAGAACTTAATCACAAGATCTGTCTGATGACCGGCGAATCCGTGAATTTGGTCGGCTGCGGGAGGACCGATTCCGGTGTACATGCGCGCGAGTTTTATGCCCATTTTGATATGAGTGCGCCGTTGTCCGTTCCGGAAGAAGATTTTGTCGCCAAACTGAACAGTTTTCTTTCCCGTGATATTGTGATCTATGGCGTATATCACGTCCCGGATGAGTATCATGCCCGGTTCAACGCCACGCAAAGAACGTATAAATATTATATTTCCAGGAAAAAGGCCCCCTTCGACCGGGATTTTTGTCTGGAATACACCGGTCCGCTGGATGTGAACTCGATGCAGGAAGCCGCCGGATATTTGATGAAGTTTACCGACTTTACGAGTTTTTCCAAACTCCATACCCAGACAAAGACCAACGATTGTGTGATCAAAGAAGCTTTTTGGGAAACTGAAGGCGACCGGCTTATTTTTACGATCACCGCCGACCGGTTTTTACGGAATATGGTCCGTGCCGTAGTGGGGACTTTGCTGGAAGTGGGCAAGGGGAAAATGAAACCGGAGGAAATGGCGACGGTCATCCGGGCCAAAGACCGCTCCCGCGCGGGTTATTCCGTTCCGGCCCAGGGCCTTTTCCTTGAAAAGGTGGTGTATCCGTTTTCGCTGGATCCTGCCGATAACAGAATCTGACATTCAAATCAAACATTTCTTACCTTTGTAAAAATTCAATTCCATGCATAAAAGCGTTGAAAATCTGCCGAATATAAAATTTGCTTCTCAGGGAAATTTCTTTCTGATGGCCGGTCCCTGCGTGATAGAAGATGAAAAAATGGCTTTTCCCATTGCGCGGGAAATCCAAAGGATCACCAATCAACTTGAAATTCCTTTCATCTTTAAAGCGTCTTACCGGAAAGCCAACCGTTCGAAACTGGATTCTTTTTCGGGCATCGGGGACGAAAAGGCGCTGAACATTCTGAGAGATATTTCGAGGGAACTGAAAATCCCGGTGGTTACGGACATTCATTCTCCCGAAGAGGCAAAAACAGCCTCCGTTTACGTTGATGTGCTTCAGATCCCGGCCTTTCTCTGCCGTCAGACGGAGTTGCTGATCGCGGCAGGGAAAACGGGGAAAGTCATCAACATCAAGAAAGGACAATTTGTTTCGGGTGAATCCATGCGTTTTGCCGTTGACAAAGTACGGTCCACCGGCAACGAAAATGTCTGGCTCACCGAGCGTGGCAGCATGTTCGGATACGGTGATCTGGTGGTGGATTACCGCAATATCCCTGCAATGCAGGAGTGCGGAGTGCCGGTAGTACTGGATATCACCCATTCGCTGCAGCAACCCAATCAAAGCGAAGGGGTCACCGGAGGCAGGCCCGATCTGATCGAGACCATTGGACGCGCCGGCATTGCCGTCGGAGTGGATGGTATTTTCCTGGAAACCCATCCCAATCCGGCCGTAGCCAAATCCGACGGAGCAAACATGCTGAAGCTGGATCTGCTGGAGCATCTGCTGACCCATCTGGTGGCGCTGCGACAGACGATCATCAAATTCTAAAACAGACAGCAGGGTTCTGCTGATCTCATCCGCCGAAAGGCAGGTGAAGAGACTTTATTTAAAACCTTATTTTTGTCATCAATAAATCTGATAAATTTTTTCAATATGAGCTTAGACCTGAAAGGACGACTGATCAAAAAACTGCCCGTGGTAAGCGGCGAAGGACGGAACGGAAAGTGGGAAAAGCAGGAGTTTGTCATCGAGACCGAGGACCAATATCCTAAAAAAGTATGTATCAGCCTGTGGGGTGAGAAGGTGAAAAGCCTGGAGGGTATCAGTGACGGAGACCGTGTGAGTGTATCGGTGAATATCGAGTCGCGCGAATATAACGACCGTTGGTACACCGATGTGCGCGCCTGGAAACTGCAACGGGAAGAGGGGAATATTCCGCCACTTTCTCCGGAAGACCTGTCTTCCGATCCTTCCGATCCGATGGACGAAGAGGGCGACCTTCCGTTTTAGTTTCCTTACGTAATTCAGAAATCAGGGCTGCCGAAAATAGAGAACGGCAGCGGCTTACGAATTCAACTTTTGCAGGTTATGAAGCCGACACATCTGAAGGCACATCTGGCAGTGCTGGGTGCCAATTTGATTTTCGGACTGAACTTTGTGATTGCCAAGAGCATTATGCCTCAATGGCTGGAGCCGCGTGCCATTATCGTACTGCGAGTGATCGGGGCTTCGGCGATCTTCTGGCTGGTAGATGGTTTTTTTGGACGTGAGAAAGTGGCCGGTCCCGACATGAGAAGGATGTTTGTGGCGGCCATCTTTGGGGTGGCGTTGAATCAGATCCTGTTTTTTGAAGGCCTGAATCTCACCACGCCCATCAACGCTTCCATCATCATGGTGGGCACACCGATCTTTGTATTGTTGATGGCCCATTTTCTGATCCATGACCGGATCTCCTGGCCCAAAGCCATCGGCATCGCGCTGGGTTTTGCGGGTGCGGCTTATCTGATCCTGCGCAACGGACACCTGACCCTTACCTCGGAAACCACGCTGGGAAACATCCTGGTCCTGGTGAATGCGGTTTCCTACGGACTGTTCCTGGTGCTGGTAAAACCCCTGATGGCGTTTTACCGCCCGCTGACGGTGATGAAATGGGTATTTACTTTCGGGATGATCTTTGTGATCCCGGTCTCACTCAAACAGATCTCGGAGGCCCATTTTTCGGTGATCCCTTTCCATATCTGGCTTGCCATCGGTTACGTCATTCTTTTCACCACGGTGATCGCCTATTTTCTCAACAATTATTCTTTACGGAAAGTCAGCCCCTCGGTGACCAGTTCCTATATCTATCTTCAGCCCATGATTGCCACGCTGGTGGCCGTTTCAGCGGGAAAGGACATGCTGAATCTGACGGAGATCATCGCGTCGTTGCTGATCTTTACCGGGGTCTATTTCGTGAACAAAACCGGAAAACCCAAACCCAAGAGCGACGCCATCAATTTATAGAAGCCGGATTCCGGTTTAATCCTTATTTTAGCCCTGGAAATGAAAGACAGAATCTACCTGATCGGATTTATGGGCGCCGGGAAAACCACGGTGGGAAAGAAGCTTGCGCGTGCCCTGGATTATCAGTTTGTCGATCTGGATGATTATTTTGAAGCCCACTATAAAATCGACATCCAGGGTTTCTTTGACAAATACGGAGAGGCTCTTTTCCGTGACCTGGAACATGAGCGGCTGCTGAAAACATTTGAAATGAAAAAAGTAGTGGTAGCCACCGGCGGCGGTACTCCGTGCTATCAGGACAGCATAGAGGAGATCAACCAAAACGGGATCAGCGTGTACCTCAAAATGACACCGGCGGCCATCGCGGGACGTTTGGAGAATGCCGCGAGGAAACGGCCTTTGATCGAAAAAAAAGACGGTGCCGAACTGGTCCGTTATATTGAGGAAAAACTGGAAGAAAGATCGGTCCATTACGAAAAGGCCCGGGTCATCATGGACGGACTGGATGTTGATATTTCCGCCTTGGCCGATCTGCTGGCGCAATACTGAAATCTCAGCGGCGCGGCGCAACGACGATGGGCTGTTTTTTTAGGAAAGAATTTCCCTCATCATCAATCCCCTGGATCACAATGTCATATTTTCCCGGGGTGTCGGCCGTAGAAAAAGAAAAATGAATTTCCTTTCCTGAAATTCCACGAATATCGGGATCCCAGAAAAGAGTATTCCTCGCGTCCGGCTGTTCGGGAGCTTCGGGTGTGCGGATGGCGCAGTGACACGTGTCGTGCAGGAAGCCGTAGTTCAGGAACATGCCGGCTCCCGGAAGGTCGATGCCTGCAAAATCTCCCCGCTTTGAAATGATGTTCACGATTCCGCCGAATTTCATATCGCCAATCACATAGGGCACATTGACCACCTCGATCCGGGCAATGTTCCGCGGGGGAGCGGCAAGGATTTTTTCCGGCGCATCAACGGCTACTCCATCCACCATCAGGAGGGGTTTCAGAAAGGCCATTTCCGGCTGATCGCCGATAACCCGGATGATTTTCTTGCCATTGTGCGTCCTGACCATGAGTTTGATCACAGAAGAAAGGTTATGAATGTAGTCTTCAAGTGTCGGCAACTGGACGTATTGGTCCAAATTAAGGACATAAGAGGGCTTTCCATAGACTTCTGTGCTCTTTTTGGTTTCTTTTCCGGCGCAGGGCAGACTGTCGTTACGGTAATATTGCTTTACCAAATCGTTTTGTGCCATCTGCAGGACGGTTTTACGCTCGGCGGAATCCATACTGAAAGCGGGATCCGGAAGATGAACGGGAGCGGCAGAAAAATCGTTGTTCACCAGGATCCTGGGATATTTCCCAGCAATGTCTTCCGGACTGATGAAAAGATCGCGGTTACCGGTATAGGCAGGAAGCGAGAAGTAGAAATGTCCGGTGCTGTCCGACAGAATGCCCATGTAGGTTCTGCCTTTTCCGAGGATGGAAAGGTTGACCCTGACACCGGCTTCGGGTTTATCCGTTACGCTGTCGATAACCGTTCCGGTAATCGAAAGGCTTCGGTTTTCAGGATAGAAATGCACCAGGTCCACTTGCCGTGATTTGGAATACAGGTCGGGAACCGGACCCGGATCCGAAGTTTCCGGGATCACCGAAACGCTCAACTGCCGGATTTTTCCCTGGGGCATTCCGGCAGTGTTCACCACCACCTTTACTTTTTCACGTGTTTTATAAATTTGCTGATCTGTGGATATCGTTAGGCCATCACCTGAAAAAGCCTGGTTTTGAAATTTCACGGCCCCGGCAGTAGGCGATGTACTCCCCAGAACATCCATTTTATAGGGATTGACAATTTTCAGCCTGACATAGGCAAAGGAATTCGGACCGAGGTTTCGCATGTATTTGGTGTAGGTCCTGAGGTAGTAAACTCCTGTGATGCTGCCCGTTGGGATTTCCAGACAACCGCTGGCGGAATTATCCGACAAAGGAAATTTTCCTCCCGTGATTTTTGTTCCGTCCGGTTCGATGAGCTCAACATACAGGATATGGCTCAGCTCCGGAAGGGGCCGGTTGGTGATGAAGGCAGTGAAATGTACTTTTTCGCCTGTTACATAGAGTCCGCGGTCGGTAAACAGGGCCAGCTTCTCGGCCTTTGGAAAACTGTCGGTTCCCTGTCCTTTCATCATGGAAGGAAATACCAGAAACAGCAACATGAGAAGATAATATGGTTTGCTTTGCTTTTTCATTTGTTTGGCCAGAATGAAGGTTTAACATTGGTGCCTCCCTGCAGCCTGCAGTCAACGCAATCTTTGCTCAGCATGATGGGGAGGGGTCCATTTTTTCCTGCCATCAGAGGAGCCGGGAAATAAGATTCGGGGATCATGGAAAATCCGCGTCGCAGTTCAAACGTGTGGCAGGGGGTGACATAATTGAGTACCAATCCCGGTACTTCGCGGATAAAGATGCGCTTACTCCTAACAGACTCGGCGCTGAAAAATCCCAATACCTCGCGGTCCGGGTGATTGGCATCGTGGAGGTTGCCTATGATGGATATGGGTTGTTTCTCGTACAAACCGCCTTGCTGGGTGCTGTTGATCCTCAGCCGGTCCCAAAAAGTATACGCTTCCTTGCTTAAGGCTATTTGTTCCAACAGCATGCTATAGCCATTGGCCAGCTTGGGTGTGGTATTGTTCACAAACTGCAGCGGAAGCCCCTCGTAATGATTTTGGGATAAATTGGAGGTGGAAAGGGTAAATATTTCCGGGATCTTCCGGGTACGCCAACAGGTAAAATTAGAATAATCCGGTGGATAGACATGATGCACGGTGCCATCATAATAATATTCCAGCGGATATTCGGCATGATATTCCCAGGTTTCATAGACATTCCACCGGTAATAATGGCTGTCGGTAGCGGTCCCCTGAAAGTTAATATAGAACTGGATTCCTACCTTTGATTGCCCCGGAACCGGACTTTCCACATCCTTGCGGAGGTAATAAAGGGAATCGATGGGCGGTCCGGGTTGCAACGTATCATAATCAGACAGAAGACTGTCGCCATCAGGCGTGACGACCGCCACCCGGAAAGCCTGACCCGTTACCAGAAATTTTGGGTCGATCATGGTCGTATAATCTCCATTGCCCATATCAACCATAACAAACCGATGATTTTGATTGTCATAGATGCTTACATCACAACCGGTAACGGGGATGTATTTCGGTTCCTTGATGGAAGCGGTCATGGAAACATTCACCGTTTGGGTTTGCTGATCGGTTTTCACCTGACCCGTAACGACATATTTATTCATATCCGCGCCGGTGATCTTAGGGGTATATTCTTTCACACATGATGATAGTGCCATCAGTAGGATCAGGTAATATGTAATGTTTCTTTTTTTCATTTTTTATTGGGCCAAAATGAAGGTTTAATGGTGTCTCCTCCCCGCAACAAACAATCAACACAAATATCACTCAGAAGCCACGTACTGTCGACCCCATTGGTATGGGTTATCCGAATCGGCGCCGGCCATAATGATTTCGGGATTGGAAAGTGGAGATAGGTCTGTCCGCTGGGGATTGTATAATCCATCGGAAGGTCTGGGATATTGCTGATAAAGATACGTTTGTAGCTTGTTGCAGCAACATTAAAATATCCCAACACTTCCTGATCGGGATGATTCAGATCGTGGAGATTTCCATGGATTGATATCGGTTGTTTTTCATACAAACCTCCCTGCTGGTTGCTGTTGATCCTCATTTCATCCCAATAATTATAAGCTTGCCGGCTTAGGGCCAGCTGTTCTACCAGCATACTGTATCCGTAGGCAAGCCGTTGTGTTTTGTTGGAAACATATTGCAGGGGGAATTTTTGATACCCATTCTGCGCAAGATCCTCTGTAGATAAGGTGAAGATTTCAGGGATCAGCCGAGTATCCCAGCAAACAAACCGGGAGTAATCGGTCGGTATGACCTCATGCATCGCGCCATCGAAATACCTGGTAAGCGGAAATTGCGCATGATATTCCCAGGTTTCGTATACCATCCATCGATAGTAGTGGCTGTCGGTATTGTTTCCCTTTAAATTGATATAGAGCTGGATGCCTTGTGAAGATTGCCCCTTAACATTGCTTTGAAAATTTTTCCTGAGGTAGTATATTGAATCGACAGGTGGAACGTTTTGCAGGGTATCGTAGTCCGACAAAATGCTGTCGCCGGAAGGGGTTACCACGGCTACCCGGAATGCATGCCCGGCCTTCAGCAACGCAGGATCCACGAAGGTCGAATAGGTCCCGTTGCCCAGATCGTTCATGCTAATACGATGATCCTGGTTGTCTTGAATAGTCACAGTGCAACCGGGTATGGGAACGAACTGGGGTTTATTGATCGATGCGGTTTGCGAAACGGTTACGGTTTGTGTTTGCTGGCCCTGGATCAGCTGACCCGAGACGACAAATTTGTTCAGGTCCGCACTTTTGATGGTCGGAGAATACACTTTCACACACGAGGAAAGCCCGATGAGAATCATTATCACGATGATCTTATTCCGAGGCATAATTTCCTAATTTGAAGTTCCAGGTAATGGTAACAATGGGTACGCCGATAACGGAATAGGAATAACCGGTAATATAACCGTCGGAGGTGTTGAAGTATACCGAGTAAGGATTTTTCCTTCCGGTGAGATTATAGACACTCAAAACAAAGGAGCTGTGAATAAGTTTGTTCTTTTTCAGGTTGCCCTCGATGGACATGGAAACATCGGTCCGGAAATAATCCGGGATCCGGTAGGCATTGCGTTTGGAATAATCCAGATACGGTGTTCCGTCAATGTAATACACAGAAACAGGGTAGGTAATGGGCTTACCGGTTTGATAGGTCATGATGGTTGAAAAGGTGACCCGCCGGTTTAAATGGTAATTCATCACCAGGTTCACGACATGCGGAATGTCGAAGTTGGAAGGATAGGTCTCTCCGTTGTTGATGCTGTTCCAGCTTTCACCTCCGTTCACAGTCAGCAGGGAGCGGGAATAGGTATACGACAACCAGCCTTCCAGTCTTCGATGCGAGCGTTTAATCAGGACCTCGATACCGTAAGCTTTTTCTTTTCCCTGTAAAACGACGGTTTCCACATGCGGGCTGCTTAAAAAGGAGGCCCCGTCCTTAAACTCGGGATAACCAAATTCATCCTTATAATAAACTTCTGCCGAGACTTCCAGCCCGCTTTTGGGCATCGATCGGTAAACGCCAAAAGATAGCTGGTTGCTTCGGGAAGGATGAATATACGAGTCCGCCAGTTTCCATTGCACATTGGGTGAAATGGCGATGGTATTGTTCAGCATGAAGAGATTCTGGTGCATTTGGTTGAAAGCCAGCTTGATGGTTCCTTTCTCGTCGGTCTGATATTTGATGGCGGCCCGGATATCCGGCTCGGAAAACCAGTGGATCGGTACATTGTTGCCATAGGTCACCGAATCGTTCACATAACGCAGATCTATCGGCATGCCCGGAATGTATTGGTATACCGTGGAGGGTCCCAGCGGAGCGTAAAGCGAATACCTCACCCCGGCGGTAATATTTAACAACGGTGTAATGTTATAATTGTCTGTTGCGTAGAGGGATCCGGTAACCCCCCGTTCCTTCCCCAGGGCCACCGGAACGAGCAGCGATTGATTTCCGAATGGCGTGACATTTCCTCTGTTCAGCTGATAAAGTACGCCGGAGAAGCCAAAGCTCAGAGTGTTGACATTGCTGAAGGTTTTGGAAAAATCACCGCGGATCTCATAATGCCCCATCTGGTATGCCTGCTGATAAGCGCTGGAAGGTTGTTCCTTGTCTACGGTATTAAAGGCGTATTGAGAGGCAACCAGGGTGAAGTCTCCGCGGAACGAGTTGGTGAAATTGTGGCTGATATCCAGAGAAGCGCCGTTGTTGGAATAATTGTAGTCATCGAGGTTCGAAAGCCGGAAATGGTCGAAACTGTGATAATAAAACAACGAGATCTGGGTATTCTCTGCGTTATAAGCAAGATTTCCGGAATAATCATAAAAATTGGCTGCACTGGCCTTGATGGTCGGATCATTAATTTTTCTAAGGATCCAGTCTGAATAAGTGGAACGGCCACTGAACATATAGGACAGCGCATCTTTTTTGATGGGACCTTCAATTTCCAGGTTGGCAGCTACCGGACTGATACCACCATGGGCGGTAAATTTTTTCATGTTTCCCTGCCGGGTCATGATGTTAAAAACCGACGACAAACGACCGCCATAGCGGGCCGGGATATATCCTTTATAGACAGAAAAGTCCTTGATGATATCCGAGCTGAAGGCCGGAAAGAATCCGAACAGGTGGGAGGTATTGAAGATGGGGATCTTATTGATATAAAAGGCATTTTGATCCGACCCGCCGCCGCGCACATTCAATCCGGCAGACCCTTCCCCCGTGCTAACAATTCCCGGGAGGGTTCCGGAAACCTTTAAAATATCCCGTTCGCCCATCATCATGGGCAATTCCTTGATGGAGCGCATGGAAACCTTGTCAATCCCCGGATCTTTCTGGGTGACACTCATCTGGCGATCCCCGTGGACGACGAACTCCTGGATCTGGTAAACCGTTTTGTTGAGTCGAACGATGAAGTGCCCGTTTGACATAATGTTCAGTAAGTATTTCCGGGCTTGATATCCCATGAAATTAAACGTTACCGTGTATTTTCCCGGTTTGAGCACCAGGGTAAAGAAACCGTTTTTTCCGGATACAGACCCTGTTTTGGTTTCTTCAACATAACAGGTGGCATAATTGACGGGTTCTCCGGTCTGCTCGTCCATCACCCGGCCCAGGACATTGGCTTTCCCGTTGGTCAGCGGACCTCCTTCATGTCCTATTTTAAGGGTCTGGATCACATTGGGTCGTCTGCCGATTAGGTATCGTTCTTCCGTTTCGGTCATTTTACGAGCCTCCCCGGATTGTGAGGAGGGGGCCGCCGTTTCCGGATGATAGGTCGGAAGGATGGAAGGGAGTCTTTTATGGGGCAGGATCACCAGATTGCCGTTCCAGGCCGAGACCTCCAGGCCCGTATTCCTGAGGGCACGGGAAAGAGCCTCTCGTGCCGTAACGTGCTCCGCCTCCAGGGTGACTTTCAATTTTGCGGTCCATCGGGGTGAATAAAATACTTTGACGCCGGTTTCCTGATATACTGACTGACAAAACGCATCGAAGGAAACCTGGTTAAAATGACAATCCATTACCTTTTCCGCTTGCTGGGCAGGCATCCGGGCCACTAAGAAGATCAGGAGGATGAATAAAAAGGCTTTTTTCATTTTTCTGAAAGGGTATTACAATATTGGATCAACTGTAGGAGGTCCCGGGGTCCGGATTTCTTCACGTTAATTTTATTTCGCCGCAAATATCTGCTGACTAAAACTCTGTTTTCATGGCCGAACAACTTCACAAAATTGTTGTTGTTCCGGAAATGCATTCGCTTATTGCCGATGCATAAGTAAGACTCTCTCACGGGCTTGGAAAATTTAAAATTGGTAGCCCCGTAAGTATTCTGAAGGTTGTAATCTTTCCGCCAGTAGTAGAGGATTTCATAGGTTCCTTTTCCCAACACCTGGTAAATCTGCGTCGTTTCCCCCGGAAAGGAGCGAACTTCGAAATGCCTTTCGCCCATATTAAATGACTGAAGGCGGAAATCCGACAGCACGATCTTCATCATGTTGTGATTTCGGGTGGTATATTTTAATACAACTTGCTGGTTATAGATGTCGTAATTCAGCAAAAGATGGTGGAAGGTTTTGCCGTTGATGGTGGCGGAACCTGTTTGAAATTCCGGTCCAGAGAGGAACTGGGAGCCTTCCGTGCTGACGGGTGCTGCGTAAGTGTAGAATTTCCCGTTATATAAACGAGGGTTCAGTCCGTAAATCTTGTCCGGAGAAAGAACAGGAGTCTGTGCATGGCTCTGAACGGCTTCAAAAGTCAGCAAGAAAAGCAGTAATAGGAAGGGTTTTGTTTTCAATATTTTTCATTTTGCTATTACAATCTACACGATGTCTTTTGTTGACCCGGTTTTTATTTTAAAAGGCAGGGATCCACACTTATGATCTAGGCAGCGCGGGCGGGTTTCCATTAGGCGATAGGTTCAGGTTTATTTTAGTCGCAATAAAGGTATGAAAATCTCGCATCGTTTCACGCGCTACTGCTGATTTCTCTAGGCAATCAGGGTCTTTGTCTTCCAAATGTCCGGGATAAGTTTTGATCCGACTTCATTCCGGACATTGTAATAAGCTGATAGTGTTCTGTGTAGAAATAATGAAAGTCATGGTGTTTTTCATTATTTGAAAACAGAATAAATATCAGGCCAACCCTTTCTTTTTCATGTAAGCATCGGTTTTTGGGGCTCTTCCCCGGAAGTTTTTGAACAATTCCATGGGATCCGCCGTGCCTCCACGGGACAGGATCTCCTTTCTGAAACGGGTGGATGTGGTTTTGTCAAAAAGTGAAGTTTCTTTGAAAGCCTGATAAGCATCGGCGTCGATCACTTCAGCCCAGACATAACTATAGTAACCCGAAGCATACCCCCCGGAGAAGATGTGGTTGAAAAAGGTGCTTTTGTAACGGGGTACGATTTCTTTGATCAGATGGATGCGTTGGAGTGTTTCCTGTTCGAAATCTTCCACATGGCCCTGATAAGGGCTGGTAAGCGTATGCCAGTCCATATCCAGATACGAAGCCGCCATATATTCCGTCAGGGTAAAGCCGAGATTGAATTTCCCGGCGGCTTCCATCTTTCGGATCAATTCATCGGGGATCACCTCACCGGTTTCATAATGGCGCGCATAGCTTTTCAGTACTTCCGGTTCGGTGGCCCAATTTTCCAGGATCTGAGAAGGCATCTCCACAAAATCGCGTGGCACTTCGGTGCCTGCCAGACTTTCGTATTGACACTGGCTGAAGAGTCCGTGGATAGCGTGACCACATTCATGGAACAACGTCTCCACTTCATCGAGACTCAGCAAAGCGGGTTGGTTGTTTGTGGGGGCAGTAAAGTTGAAGTTTACCGTTATGAGGGGAAGGATGTTGACGCCGTTTTCAAGATGTTGTTCCCGAAAAGCGGTCATCCAGGCTCCGCCTTGCTTCGTGGGCCGCGGGAAGAAATCCATGTAAAGGATGCCGGTGAGGGTTCCGTCGGATTCATGGACTTCATAAGCGATCACGTCTTGGTGGTAAACAGGAAGTTTCGGGTTGATCTGAAAAGTGATCCCGTAAAGTTTGTTCAGTACTTCAAATAAACCTGCTACCACATGCTCCAGTTGAAAATAGGGACGTAGGGCGTCATCGTTAAGATCGTATTTTTCCTTCCGCAGTTTTTCGGCATAAAACCACCAGTCCCAGGGTTCAATCTCCATTCCGGCAGTTGACCGGTCGGCGATTTCCTGCAATTGCTGTTTTTCATTTTTCGCCAGCTCCATGGCTGCCGGTGCGATGCTCCCCAGAAGCTCCCGCACGGCCTGGGGCGTCTTGGCCATGCTTTCCTCCAGAACAAAATCCGAATAGGTTTCATATCCCAGCAACCGGGCTTTTTCCAGCCGGAGATTGACCATCCGGATGAGGATATCCTCGTTGTTGTTTCCATTGTCATTGTTGCCCGGGCTAATATAAGCCTGTAAAATTTTTTTTCGCAGAACCCTATTCTCGGCATACTGTAAAAAGGGGATCAGGCTGGGCTTGTTCAGGGTAAAGCACCATCCTCCCTTTTTCCCTTTTTTCTTTGCAGCTTCTGAGGCGGCATCGACCACCGATTCAGGAAGCCCGGCCAGATCATTTTTATCGGTGAGGTTCAGTTCAAATGCGTTGTTGTCGGCCAGCACATTGTCGCCGAACTCCAGCGAAAGCACGCTCAGCTTAGCATTGATATTTTTAAGACGTTGTTTGTCATCTGCAGAAAGTCGGGCACCGCCCCGGATAAAATCCTGATGGGTTTTTTTCAGCAGCATGTTTTGTTCCGGACTCAGCTTCAGGCTGGTTTTTGCCTCATAAACCCGCTGGATTCGGTCAAACAGCTTTGGGTTCATCAAGATGTTGTCCCAATGGTCTGAAAGCACGGGTGCCATTTCCCTGGCGATCTGCTGCAGCACATCGCTGGTTTCTGCGGAGAGTAAGTTCTCGAAAATCAAATCGGTACGCTTCAACAGTTTTCCTGAAGTTTCAAGCGCTTCCAGGGTATTTTGAAAATCAGGTGGTTCCGGGTTTCGAACGATGGCTGTTATTTCTTTGCTGTGTTCCTGAATGCCGGTTTCATAGGCCTTTTTGTAATCGTCGGGTGTGATTTCTCCGAACGGCGGCACTTCGAAAGGGGTGTGGAAAGTTCCCAGTAGGGGATTGGTGATCTTCATGGTAGTTTGAATGTCCGTTTAAAGATATTAGAAAAATAGAAATCCTGAAAATCAGGCATAAAAAGGTTTTGTTCCTTCGTTTAGGATCTTAGGATTCCGTGGGCAAAAATACAAAATCGGGCGGTTTCTTTGGTGATATTGGTCGTTTTCAATGACGCTCCTGTCGTGGGAATGTTTCGGTTGGTCTAAAAGAGTCAAATAATAAACTAAGTATCTGTATTTTCGCAGGAAATATTGTGACCGGTCATGAAAATTCAAAAATATCTGACACCTGCGCTCCACATTCTGGCCTGGATCGTGGTGTATTTTCTTCCTGATCTGCTCTTCGATCCAGGCCAGAATGTGGAGCGCAGGTGTCAGATATTTTTGAATTTTCATGACCGGTCACAATATTTCCTGCGAAAATACAGATACTTAGTTTATTATTTGACTCTTTTA
>JBJKPL010000206.1:0-2724 GCA_046706345.1 Candidatus Sulfidibacterium sp. | reverse complement strand
CTAAAGGGCAGCGTTAATTTGCTTCGAAATCCATGGCGTTATCCCGGATGCCCATGACGCCCGCTTCCTCAAGCGTGAATTTCTTCAGTGAAAAATGGTCGTCTTTCCAGAGCGCCTGATAGGCATTGTCATCCTTCTGACTGCCCCATCCGAAGTTCCAGTGGGCATTTTTGTGGTTCATAATGCAATAATCCAGCTCGGCGATAAAATCCAGGATGAAATCCCCGGGATGTGACCATTTGCTGTTCAGTACGCACCAGGTGATGGCTTTTTTCCGTTCGTTCATCAGGCTGCTGTCGAGGCCCTGTGCCGGGTCGACGCCTTTGATAAAGGATTTGTAATTTCCGCCCAGGATGCCGTAATTGTCACCTGTCGCCGTAAGCGAAATTCTGAGCTGATCGTTGGGTTTTGTGTTCACGCTGTCGTGTTTCACAAAACCGATGTAGCTGTTGTAATAATCCGATCGCACCGTAAAGGTGTCGGCCTTCATGTTTTCGATCACGCGGCCCTGGCGCAGCAGCTGAAAGCCGATCCGGAACCGGGTGGTGCCGGTGCTGGCCAGATAGATCTTATAAGTGATCACTTTGCCCAGCCGGCCGTTTTTCAGGTCATAGGTAAAATAATCGGTGGCGGGTTTGCCATAAGTATAGCGCACGGTGGTAAACTCGTGTTGCACCCGGTCGGTAAGTTCTTTGCCGTTGGCAAAATGAAGGTTCAGTGTGGGATACTGAAAGGCATCGCACATGAATTCGGTGAAATTGGCTTCATAAAACAGGGAATCGGTTTTGTAGAAGAGTTTTCGCTTTTCATGAGCGCTCTGCGCTTGCTGCGCCTGACTGAAGATCTTGATGGCCATTTCACGGCAGATGCTTTTCTTCACCAGCTGCTCTTGGATCTGTCCCTGGTACGGGCTGCCGGGATATTTCTTCAGGAAGTCTTCGAAACCTTCCGTTGTGTTCAGGATCATGCAGCGGTTGTAGGAAAGCCGTTCGATGTAGTAACGGGCGGAATCCAGAAGGTGGCTTTCGGGATGTGCTTTGATGAAACTTTCAAATGCCCCGACCGACATGAGTTGCTTGGTTCTGTCCCAGTCTTTCTTTTCCCGGGAGCAAGCCACGAAGATCAGGAGCATCGTAAAGACAATGATGCTTTTGAGGGGGAATGTATCTCTCTTCATGACGATAAATATTTAGTGGTTGATCTGAATTTCCGATCACAGTGGGTAGGGAAGTCCTTACAAACCGGTCGCCGGGCGCGTTATTTCCGGTAAAATCACAGGTCCGCACGGCGGCGGAACGGTTTTCGGTAGCAGGTTGCTGCAGCACTGCGGTGTGCGTTAGAAAACCACTAAGTTACAAAATTTTTCCATTGATATTCCTGATTTTCAAAGTTTGGAAAAGGAAAAAGGGAGGCCCCTAAAGTCATAAGTCACACGTCGAAGGAACCTCCCCGGTCAGGGAATGCCGCGAACAGAAAGCTTCGGAAACTGTCAATGACTGACAGGCACTTCCGCCGGTTTTTGGATAAAGGATTCTGATCCGTAGATCACTTTCCATTGATCGTTGATCTTTTTAAAGGCAAGAAACAAAGCGTAAGGATCCAGGGTGACGGAGGTACCGTTTTTCATGTTCATCACGTCGGAACCACTGGCTGTGTAAAATACTACAGAAGGGTCGGGAAAGGATATCTTCTCATCCAGGATCGTGAACTTTTGATTTGACATACTATCAAATACAGGCCTCATGGCTTTTTCCATCTCGCTATAGTTCATGGGGGTGCCCCCGATCAGATAAACAAAATCCGGACTGTCAGAAAAACAAAGTAGCAGGGAGTCGACATTGGATTTTTCGGCAAAAGAAATGAGCTTGTTGACGCTGTTTTTTACTTCGTCGGTTGCCTGGCTCAATTCTTTTTCTGAGAGCTTCCGGGAAGTGTTTGGTGTGCAGGAAAACAGCAGTACAGGAATCAGCAGGAAAAAAAGTTTTGTTTTCATGGGGTTAACTTTTTTAATGGAACAATGGGTTAATTTATTATTGAACGCGGAATTCCTGGAATTGATCAAAGAATACAAAGAAAAAACCAGCTTGATCGAACGAAAAAAAGAACCTTGGTTTACAGGCGGAAGCCATAAGCTAAGTTAAGAAATATTTGATAGCTGTCGGATAGTCAGTAAAATAATTCTCCTTCCGGCGTTGCCGATTTCATAGGATCATGCCTTGAACGGACGAAAAAAGGAGAGCCTTCATCCGGACGGGCACAAAACTGTCCGGGGTTTTTCAGAGATGGGGCCCGTGTTCAGATTGGAGACCCCGTTAGGATCTGAAAATTTTCCTGATTCTTCCGGTATAGCACCCTGATTTTTTGTTGTCTTAAGAAATTAAGGAAAATATTTCCAAATAAAACATCCCGGAAAGGAAAGATGAAGCCTCCGGCCGATTTTTCAGTAACTTTGCCCGGAATGCTAACTCATCACGGATGTCTGACCATTTCCATCCCATCTCCTTGCCGCAATTGTGGCGGCTGATCACCGGCGATTTCCAGCGCAGTGGGACGATGCTGGGTATTGACCGGTCTCTTTTCTTCAATCCGGACGAGGAGGACCGGTTTCGTACCCGTCTTTTCGGGCATAAGCTGGACAGTCCGCTGGGCGTGGCCGCGGGACCCCATACCCAGCTGGCCCAGAACATTGTGGCCGCCTGGCTTACCGGCTCGCGCTACATCGAG
>JBJKPL010000205.1:0-3534 GCA_046706345.1 Candidatus Sulfidibacterium sp. | reverse complement strand
TAAACAAAGAGGCTGAAAAAGCCAGGGGGAGACAAATGATTAATGCGAGAACCGACGTAATGATGGTTCCCGCAATAAACGGTAGCGCGCCATATTGTTCCCTGCCCGCAGTTGGATTCCATTTATTTGACCAAATAAACTGAATTCCAAATTTCTCGAAAACCGGAATGGACCCACTTGCGAGTGTGAGTACCATTCCGGCTGCGAGCAAGATTAAGATGATGGACGCTACAAATAGTAGGTTTTTAGTTACTTTTTCGCTGTTCATCTAAATCTTGCATATAGATCAACTTATTGTAAAATCGGTTTCCCGTTATAGGTGATCGACTTCAAAATTGCTTCATCAATCTTGTACACCTTTTCCGGCAACGGAGCATAATTCAACTCTTTGGCAACATTCTGGGCCGTGGGTTGCAGCAACCATTGGATAAACTTTACAGTAGCCTGGGCTTGTGCCAGGGAACGGCCGTTGTAAGCTTGTTCTTTGTAAAGAATGATCCAGGTAAATCCGCTGATGGGATAGGCATCTGGATCGGATGAATTGGTTTCTACAATACGGGTGTCAGCGGGCATTTCACCTTTACCGGCAGCGCTAACAGCTGCAATGGTAGGAGCAATGTAGTTTCCGGCAGCATTTTTCAAAATTGCGAAGGAGATTTTTTGTGCGGAAGCATAGTCAGAGCCGATGTATCCGATCGCACCGACGGTGGAGCTGATGGTTCCGGCAACTCCGGGATTTCCTTTACCACCCAGACCAACAGGCCAGTTCACGGAGGTTCCGAATCCTACTTTGTCTTTCCATTCTTTGCTGATCTTCGACATGTAGTTGGTGAAGATGAAAGAAGTACCACTTCCGTCCGAACGGTGAACAACGGTCATGGCCAGTTTGGGGAATTTCACACCGGGGTTGAGTTTTTTCAATCTTGCATCATCCCAGTTGGTGATTTTTCCGAGGAAAATGTCAGCCAGTACTTCAGGAGTCAATTTGATGGATTCGACACCGGGTACGTTGAATGCGATATCAACGGCACCGCTACAGGTGGCAATGTGAACCACGGGAGCCGGCATCTGAGCTTCCTGGGCGTCGCTTAAGAAAGCGTCGCTACCGCAGAAGTCCACCACGCGGTCTTTCAGGCTGCGGATACCGGCACCGGATCCCGTCATACCGTAAGAGAGCGGAACCCCCGTCAGGTTGACGTATTGTTTGGAAGCGGTCTTGTAGAAAGGTCCTGCGAAAGTAGAACCGGCAGCGGAGAGCGTGATGTTCGAAGAAGCAGACTTGGTTGCGTTGGCATCCTTGGAGCTGGAGCTTTTGCCAGTGTTGTTACAGGACATCAGTCCAACGGCAAGGGCCAGAACTAAAAATAACTTTTTCATGGTTGTGTAATTTGGTGTTAGTTTTATATCTTAAAATTTGAATTCCATGCTTAAATAAGCAGCCGTCAAAGAATGTTGTGAGGATACTTTCGGGCTCCAGATTTGAATGTTGGGGGATACCCGGATGTTCTTGACGGGATTCAGCTCCACACCGGCGATCACCGTGGAACCGTCTTTTTTGTAGTTCCAGGGATTCGTTTGTCCCATCATGGTGGAGGAGGTGACGTTGTCAACCCGGCCGAAGATCTTCACGCTTTTGTTGAAGCGGTAGTTGGCGAAGAAAGAGACGCCAGAATAGTTCTTGCCGGAAACCATACCATGGTTGACCTGCTTGTCGTATTCGGCAGCGATGCTGAATCCGCCGGTGACGTAGTTGGCGAACAAGGAAACTGTTTGCTGTGCAGCTGTCTTGCTCATGACATCGTAATAGCCTCTGATGTTGAGACCTTTTACAGGAGTCAAAGTTACGCCAAAAGCATATTTGAAAGTACTGTCAGCCTGAAGATGTTTGTAACCTTCACCATTGAACATGCTGATGTCGGCACTGATGAAAGGAGCAAACTTATAGGACAACAGCACACCGAGGTCGGCGCTGGGGTTGAACCCGTTGTTATCCTGCAGGGTCTTGAACAAATACCGGTTTTGCCAGTCGTG
The DNA here is from genome assembly GCA_046706345.1 of Candidatus Sulfidibacterium sp. GTDB lineage: Bacteria > Bacteroidota > Bacteroidia > Bacteroidales > F082 > Sulfidibacterium. The sequence goes on along the minus strand of JBJKPL010000205.1, from coordinate 1,503 downwards.
TTCAATCATGCCGAAGGCGGTGGTACCGATCAGACCGAACTGAGCTTTAAAGCCGTCTCTGTTGTAAGTCACTTCGGCAGCTTTCAGATAAGCGGTCATCTGCAGACCGCCGACACCCGGATTTCCGACATCCAGTTTCACCTGGGTTGAGAAATAGGGGGAGAATTTATAGCCATAACCGAAATAAGCGCGGCCGATTTCGAACTGGCTGGCAGAACCACCATTGGAGAAGTTCGTGTGGAAATCCGTATAGATGTCCACGATGGGAGCTCCGGATGGTTTAAAGTCGTTGCTGGATTTGGCACTTTGTCCGAACATTGTGGCAACCAGGAACAGGAACAGAAAAGTAAAAGAAACTTTTTTCATTTTTGTTTTGATGTTTTGATGTTTGATAAATTTTTAAAACAAACCTGTCGACATTACATGGATCCAGTGTAAGTGCCTTTAATTTTCAGTCGCAAAAGAACAGCAACATTTCCACTTTCAGGTTAACTTAATATTAAGTTTAAGTTACCGAATTGTTAATGGTGTTCATAATAGGTTGCCTTGTTAATAACTATCTTATCAGGGTTTTATGAATGATGCCCGCGTGGAAAAATCGTCTGTTTTGCCCGTTTTTCGCCGCGTATGTTAAGTCCTGAAGCCGTGTTTTCCCGGATAGGATCCCGGGATTTTTACCCCAAAACCCCACGATTTACATCGGTTCATAACTGTTGATAAATGAAAATGGGAATCCGGAGGTTTGGATGTTTGGATGTATGGATGTTGGATTTTTGATGTGGGATGTTGGATGGTTTTTCAGGCACTGAACCTCTGAACTTTTGAGCCTCTGAGCCTTTTCCCTAAAACAAATCCTTTCCTTTGGGGTCGCTGGGAAAAATCAGGAAGGATTCAGCCCGGGATCATGGATCAGGGCAGGGCGCCCGTTTCCCAATTTCCATCCTTACATCTTCTCTCCTTGCTTCCTTATCTCCAAACGTCTTTGAGGCTTTTGTCGCGTTCCAGGACTTTTTGCGCAAAGGGGCAGACGGGAACGATCTTCAGTTTTTTTTCGCGGGCGAAAGCCACGGCCTGCATTACCAGCATCTTGCCGTAGCCCTTGCCGCCGAATTCTTTTTCCACGCCTGTATGGTCGACCGTGATCTGGTGGTCGCCGGACCAGTCATAGGTGATCTCTCCTGCAAAGGTCCCGTCGTCGTATAGGACAAAGCGTCCTTTTTTTCCGTCGTCTTCGTGTTTGAAAGTTGTCATGACGTCTTGTTTTTAGTGATCAGAACTTGGTTGGGTGATCCCTGCCGGATGGCTGATGAGGACAAATATACAAATTTGAAGGGCGTTTTGAAAGTTTTAATTTCCAGGTTTTTGGTTTTGGCTTATCCTGGGTTCAAAATAGTTCAAGGTCGTTTAAAATGGTTCAACGACTGGACTTTCGATTCTTCGACTTTAATTCAGTCACCCCGTCACAAAAAGAAGGGCGCGTCATTGCGATGAACTGCTGGGGTT
>JBJKPL010000204.1:0-10271 GCA_046706345.1 Candidatus Sulfidibacterium sp. | reverse complement strand
TGGCCGCCACGTTGATCAGGAGCCGGTCCGGACCGATGCCGGCCTTTTGGTACAAACGGATCAGGTTCTTGGCGTAAAATACCGTGTCGTAAATACGAAACGACAACCGGGCGTCCACTTCCGTTGAAACCCGCCCGGTAACAATTTTCATGATCTCCAGCGGGAAATTTACAAACAGCTTTTGCATTCCGGCCAGCAGGGTTTACTTTTCGTCACCACCGGCTGCTTTCGCGTAAGAGACCGAATCGTCAAACAGGGATTTGTATTTCGGATCCAAAGCTGCCTGCAGGATCAACGAGGGATTGGTGGTTGCGTCCTGGGGTTTGTATTGCGCAATCGACTCAAAATCACCGGTGTCGGCCACCACGGTGGTATACTGTTTTAATTGTTCCAGTGTGTTCATATCATTTTCTGTTTTCGCCAATTTCCCTTCGCGGGAAACCGGGTTCAAAACTACAAAAAGCTCTTCGAATAAATGAAGGCAAAGTCTTTTTCCTCGAATTAATTTTAAAAATCCAAAATTCCCGGAACCGTCTGGGGCAGTTTGAAAAAAACTTCCCGGGCTTTTGACCCGGGAAGTGAAAGGGTCTATTCAAAAGAATAGTTCCCGGTCAAAGGGAAGCTTTTCCGCTGGGAATCACCTCCGGTTTGACCCATCATAATTGGAAGAGACCTGATCAAACCGTTTCGGGTCTCAAACAGGTCCTAAATCGTGCCAGCAAACCATCCCTGTTGCCGGGATCCCCCGAAACCTCCGGAGGACCCGAAATCCCACAGGAATCATTCACTGCCAGTGATGTAAAATTATATAATTTCCCTGGGGTAATGCAAGTTTTTAACATAATTTTAAAATCAGGCCTCTGAACCTTTCTCCAAAAGAAACTACCGGCAGAAACCGGCGGACCTGAAAATTGCAGCGCTTTTGTTCTCCCCGGTCCAACAGGCGGAAATCCCATATTTTTCAGGGTGTTTTAACAATTATTTGACATTGAGATTTACCTTATTTAAAATAATTCTTAATTTTGCATTGAAATAAGTAAATACTAAAAAATTAAAATTATGTCCGTATTAGTTGGAAAAAAAGCACCTTTTTTTGAAGCAACAGCCGTTGTCAATGGAGGTGAATTTGTGGAAAAATTTTCATTGGAACAATACATCGGTAAAAAGCACGTGTTATTCTATTTCTATCCGATGGATTTTACCTTTGTTTGCCCAACGGAGATTCTGGCTTTTCAGGAAAAAATTGAAGAATTTGAAAAAAGAAACGTGGCCGTCGTAGGTTGTTCTGTCGACTCCCCCCACAGTCACTGGGCCTGGTTGAACACGGAAAAAAATGACGGCGGGATCAAAGGTGTAAAATATCCTTTGGTATCCGATCTTTCCAAAACCATTTCTGAAAACTTTGATGTGCTGGCCGGTGAGTACGATTACAATGAAAACGGCGAGATGGAATTTCACGGCGAGGCAGTGGCTTACCGCGGCTTGTTCCTCATCGACAAACAGGGAATTGTCCGCCACCAGGTGGTGAACGATCTTCCCCTGGGTCGCAGCATCGACGAGGCCCTTCGCATGGTGGATGCCTTGCAATTTTTTGAAGAGCACGGCGAAGTTTGCCCGGCCAACTGGAAACCCGGCGATGAAGCCCTGGAAGCTTCTCATACCGGGATTGCCGATTATCTGAGCAAACACTAAAGATTAATTGATTAAGATCATAAAAGGCTGTTCGTCATGAGCGAACGGCCTTTTATTTTTATCGGTACCGATTGGGAGATTCTTTGTCTCCTGTTCCTTTTTTGGGCGGCTTTTCGGGCTGTCCGCTGTAATCCTCGCCGCAGCAGGCTGTTCAGCATGGCTGCGCCCGGTAGCTCCCCGGTCGCTCCGGCCGCAGCGGCTTCACCGGCCTCTGCGTCTCCGGGTTGTCGCTCCCATCCCGGCCGCAGAATACGTTTTGAAAACAATTAAGAAGGATCAAATGAAAGGCCATCGTTGGCCCCTAGCCTTAGGAATAGACTTTCGGCATGACATCCCCGGTTACGACCCGCAGCCCGTTCTGGGCCAGGGCCTTCATTTCGTCTTCGCCGGGATACACATGGACCGGAGCCAGTCGGTGGATGTAGGAGATCACCTGGTTCACAAAATATTTGTCGTTGGCAATCCCGCCGGTGATCAGGATCCCGTCAATTTCGAAGTTCAACACGGCACCCATGGCCCCCACTTCCTTGGCCACCTGATACGCCATGGCATCGTACACTTGTTTGGCAAATTCGTCGCCTTTGGCAGCGCGCTGTTCCACTTCATACGCACTGTTGGTCCCCAGGTAAGCCACCAGTCCGCCTTCACCTTTGATCATTTTCTGGACCTGATCCAGCGAATATTTTCCACTGAAACACAGCCTGGCCAGATCGCCGACCGGCAAGGTGCCCGATCGCTCGGGAGAGAAGGGGCCGTCGCCGTCCAGTCCCTGGTTTACATCCACCACACGTCCTTTTTTATGGGCTCCCACCGTGATCCCACCGCCGAGATGAACCACGATGAGGTTCAGGTCGTCGTACTTTTTCATAATGGATTTGGCATGTTCCCGGGCCACCGCTTTCTGGTTCAGGGCATGAAAAATCGACCGCCGGGGCAACAGGGGATGGCCCGAAAACCGCGCCAGCGGCTCAAATTCATCCACCACCACCGGATTGGTGATGTAGGCTTTGGCGTTGGGAAGCGAACGGGCAATGTCCCAGGCGATCAGTCCGCCCAAATTGCTGGCATGCTCCCCGTATTTACAGGCCCTCAGCTCCTCCAGCATTTTTTCATTCACCTCGTACACACCCGATTCGACAGGATGCAGCAATCCGCCGCGGCCCATGACCACACCGATCATGTCCAACCGGATATCGGCCTCTTTCAGTTCGTTCAGAATGATCTCTTTGCGGAATTCAAACTGGTCGGTAATGATCTTGAAAGGTTCTAATTGCCCGCTGCTGTGCTGGATGGTTTGGATGAAAACAGGACTCGTGCCAATGTAAACGGCAATCTTGGTGGAAGTTGATCCGGGGTTTATGGCTAATATCCTGATTTCCTCATGCATAGACTAGAAATTGATGTTTTCAGATTCGGAGTGCAAAACTAGTTTATTTCGCGGAGATAGCCGCCAGCGCGATGGAGTATAGTTTTGTCCGGATGCTGTCACCGCGTGACGAAAGGACCGCGGGCACACGGGCCCCGACGACAATGGCGCCCTGTTCTCCTCCGGCGAGCTTCGTATTGGCTTTATAAAAGACATTGCCGGATTCGATGTTTGGAAAAACCAGACAGTCGGCATCTCCGGCCACTTCGTTGTTCAGTTTTTTGATCGCCGCACTTTCTTTGTCGATGGCCACATCCAACGCCAGCGGCCCTTCGACAAAAGCGCCGGTGATCTGCCCCCGGTCCGCCATCTTTGACAACAAAGCCGCATCCACACAAGCCTCCATTTTGGGCATAACCTGCTCCGTGGCGGCAATCACCGCTACCTTGGGCTTCTCGATGCCCAGCGCATGCCCCATTTCGATGAGATACCGGGTGATGGCCGTTTTTTCTTTGAGTTCCGGTGCCGGAATGATGGCCACGTCGCCAACGATCAGCACCTTGTGATAATTCGGACTTTCCATAACGGTGACATGGCTGAGAATGGACCCGGGTTTCATCAGCCCGTTTTCCTTGTCCAGGATGGCCCGCATATATTTGTCCGTGCTCACCAACCCCTTCATCAGCATGTTTCCTTTCCCCTCGTTGATCAGGGCAACCGACCTATTGGCAGCCTTCATTTCTTCGGGTTCGTGGACCACTTCAAATTTTTGGATGTCGATGTTTTCGTGGTGGCATACCGCTTCGATCGCTTCCCGGTCTCCCACCAAAGTGGCTTCTACAATTCCCAGGTCAATGGCTTTGTTCACAGCGCCGATGCTGTGTTCGTCGTTGGCAAAAGCCACCACCAGTCTTTTCGGCTTCCGGGCCTTGAGTACGGTAAAAAGATCGTCCAGCTTGTTGATCATAATTCTTTGTTTTGGTCCATGTGAAATGATTCACAAAAGTAGCACATTTTCCGCTTGGTTTGGGATTATTCCACATCAGGGACCGATTTTACGGGTTTCCCTGAAAGTGAGTTACGTTAATATCCTGAATGCGGAATGCTTCCAAAAGTAAGCAAATGTTGCTTGGCTGATACAAAATAACAGTACAAAAAGTTCCGCGGAGCCGATTTCGGCTCCGCGGAACGGATCTTATTTTTAAACACTTGCTTCTTCCCGGAATGGCAGGAGGATTATTTGGTATAGAAGTCGATCATTTTCTGAATGGCTTCGGTGCAGGCGGCACAGAACGTATCGCCTTTGAAGTCTTTCATCAGACAATCCTGCTGCGAACGATACATGCCTTTGGGCTCATAGCCGCCGCCTTCGAAAGCGCCGACGGTGTTCAGATATTTTTTGGTCGCCGGTGTCGGTATGGGTGTCCCGGGTTTTACCAGGTTTTTCCATTTTTTTCCAAAGTTTTTCAGGGTGGTGATGTTGGGCTCCCAGGGCTCGATATTCAGATTATAAAAATGATGGTACGAAGTCGAATTGTCGTAATATTCGTCCGCCAGCCCGGCGAAACCATGACCAAATTCATGGACTAGGATCTTTCCCGATTCCCCGTTGCCGTTGACGGCTACACTGTAATAATTATAAATGGCTCCACCGCCGTATTTTGTACTGTTCACCAGGATGTAGATCTGGTCGTAGGGCGCGTTGGCGGCCAGGTCGCGTACACTCTTGTCGTCCATGGTCATCAGGTAACGCTCGCTGTTGAAAGTATAGTAACTGGTATTCAGGATCGTATTTTTCCAGATGTGCTGGGCAGGAATGTCGGTACCCGATTGTTCTGAAGGCGCCAGCACGGCCCGGAAGTTGAACTTGTCTTTGTTTTGACTGTATGGGGCCACGGAAAAGAATTCTTGCACGAATTTTTTGCAGTCACCGATAAATTTTCCCATTTCTTCTTTGGTGTATCCTTCTGGTAAGATCACAACATCTACTCGATGCGCCGGATCTCCCGTTACCCGGACATCGAAATAAGGATAAACCAGGCGCCGGTCGTGCTTGATGAAATAGTCGTTCGTGTCGACGACATAGGTGAATTTTTTTCGGAATTTTCCGTCCCAACCCCGGCTGAACAATTCAATACGCACCTTTTCCTTTGGAAAGGGGATCACCACGCTTTCAGAAAAGGTGCGCGAGATCTTTTTGGCTTCATTGGTGGTCTGCCACTCCCTGAAAAGAGTCGAATACCCGCGTGAATACAACAAAGAGTCGTTTTTTACATCATAAACTTTTACGTAGTAGTTTCCGTAATGCATGGTGTCGACCAGATTGATGTGCGATCCGCCCCAGTAGGGCTCTTCGATCAATTCATCGAATGTGTAAAACTCACTCGTATCCGTACCACTGTGGTAATAATCCATACGTAAGCTTTTGTTTTCGAAGAATTTACTGAACTGTGCCTGGACCGAGACGGCTGTCAGCATCAGGAAAAAGAGAAAAAGTTTTTTCATGATATTTTTTTTCGTGATCAGATCCACAAATGTAGAAGAAAAATCAGAACGGTGAAACCTTCTGATACGTTGCTTTCCTTACACAGGAAAGGAATTCCGCCAAATCAGGAACAGGTCAGTATGGTCCGAGATCGCACTTCAGATAGTAATAGAGCAGCTTGAGGTTGTTTTTGAATGTGCCCATATCACAGATCAGGTCTTTTTTATCATACGCTTTTAGCAGGAAAGTATGGCGGGTCCTTTTCTCGCTTTTTTCGAGAAAATCCAGGCAGACAAAACCACGGGAAACGATCAACGCAACAAACCGTAGGAATTTCTTTTTGTTTTGGACCGGAAAGGCCGTTTGATGCACCAGGCCGATGACCTTTTTCAGCAGAGAACCATACGCTTCCCTGAGATCACCGATGTGATCCGTGGTGGTGGCCAGCGTCTGTATGCCGTTTACATGGTCTTTGTAAATGTCGAAGATGTCGTTTTCCAGCTGACCGAGGCCCCCAAGATGATACAGCATTTGTTTTTCAGCTTCCGAAGTTCCCTGCTGAAAGGCGGAACGGTAAAACAGAATGGAAAATCCTCCTTTCTGCAACGTAATATCCCGGATCTCGTCGCGGCCTATCGCCGGGTCTTTTTGTTTTTTGCTGAGTACCTGGGCCTCATACACCTTAAAAGCGGCTTGTTTCAGCGTCCGGGGTTCAGGGCTGTGCTGCAATGCCTGGATGACAAACCCCACAAACAACCGCTCATTGGCATTGCGTGTTTCTGCTTCATCAGGGAAGTCCATCAATGTTTTCAGATAATGATCCGAAAGTTGCTTTTCATCAAAAAAATCGTCAAACAATCCCGTCAGGGCCCCCAGGTACGTCAGTGCGATCCGCTCCTGTTTTTCCAGTTCCCGGCCGCGTAACAAACAGAACCCTTCTCCCAGGATCGCCGGAACGGCAAAACCATAGTATTGGGTGATCTTGCGAAAATCGGCGTCATTGAGGCTGTCGTCGTGCTCCCTTCTGCTTTTGGCAAGATCCGGTTCCAGTATTTGCCTGATAAATTGTTTTTGCACCCGGGCATTCCTGTAAACGCTTTGAAATAGGCCGGGTAATTTAATCAGGTTGCTGAGGTGCATGATTATCGTGTTGGGTTCATGGATTCCAATGGTTCAAAAATGTATTTCCCCACCGTTTGGTACGGATGCGCACAAAGATAGTGAAATGCGTTACGCACCAAAATGACAAACGTAAAAGAAAGCGTTCGGAATGCAGGTTCCGCCCTGAACGGATTCTGTTTCGGATTTTATTTTTGATACAGCTGGCCGACCTGCTCGGCGACCATCCCTACCTGGACCAAGACAATCGGAAAATCGGAACCCCATTTTTGGCCTGCCGGAGACTTATAAAAACGGGCCATTCCTTTCAACTCTTTATAAGTGAAGTGCTTCCGGTAAACCCAGACCACGGCATTGTGGATCCATCGGCTCCCATCACCGGTTTTAAAGAAATTGGTTTCTCTGGTCAACTCGGCTTTCGAGTGTTTGTGGCTGTTTTTATCCTGCATGAGCTTCAGGTCAATCAACGCATCGATATTGAAATTGCCACGGTACTTTCGGATCTCTTCAATTTTGCGGGTGATCCTGTCGTCGGGCACGGCTGTGGTATCGATTTTAAAGTGCGAGGTTGCCTGCGTGATGCGTTCGATCAGCTGGTCGAGGTTTTCTTTCGGTTGCGTTTCATTTTGGGCATGGGCTGTCGTAAGAGTGAAACAACCCATCAGGACGAATAATAAGATCTTTTTCATTTTGAAGAAAATTATTTGGTTGGGTTATAGGTTTAAGATATTGAAATATAGCCTTTTATAAATCAATGGTTGTGACATTTCTCGCGTTATGTTTGGGCCTGATTTTCAGGTAACTAACAAATATAAGAAATTCTTCGGAAAAACGGTTCACTGACAATAAGGGATTTACGGTTGAACCTTTGTAACGAAATGCGTAATTTTACAGGACCAAAGAAAAGGACACATGATGGAACAGAAAACAGTTGTAATTACAGGAAGTACAAGAGGAATCGGCCAGGGCCTGGCCCGGGAATTTCTCAACCGGGGACACCAGGTGGTGATCAACGGCCGGGATCCGGAAGTGGTGAAAGAAAAGGTCGGGGAACTTTCAGGTCCCGGAGTTGAAGTGGGGGGATTTCCAGGTGATGTCAGGGACCGGACCACCCATGAAGGACTGATCAATTTGGCCCTTGAAAAATTTAAGAAGATCGACATCTGGATCAACAATGCAGGTATTCCGCAGCCTCAGCTTTTTTTTGAACAACTGGAGAACGAACAGATCCGGGATCTGGTCAACGTGAACATCGCCGGCCTGATGCTGGGAACCCAGGTGGCGCTTCGTTTCTATAAACGGCAGGGTTACGGCAAGATCTTCAATATGGAAGGTTTTGGCAGCAAAGGCAGGATGCGGGATAAACTTACGCTTTACGGTACGTCCAAAAGAGCCGTCAATTATTTTACCGAATCCGTTTCCCGGGAGGTTAAAGACCCGAACATTCAGATCGGGATCCTGAGTCCGGGGATGGTCCGTACCGATTTTCTGCAGAATGCCATGAACGTTGCGGCTGCCGAAGATCAGCCAGCCAACAAAAGGGTGATGGATATTCTGGCGGAAGAGGTGACGACGGTGACCCCTTTTTTGGTGGAACAAATTCTGAAAAGTACCCGACACTACGATCGGATTGAATATCTGACTCCCCGACGACTCATTCCTAAAATGATCAAAATGTTGCTGGTGAAATAACCGGTGCCTAGTCCAGGACCAGGTCGCAGTTCTCTTCGGTGGCGTCGATGGTGGCCCCCAGCTTCTTGTAAAATCCTTTGGCGGGTTCATTCCATCCCGAGACCTGCCAGTGGACCTTGTGGCAGCCTGAATTTCGGGCCAGGTCGATCACGGTGTTGATCAGTTTTGTCCCCAGACCCTTGCCCCGGTAGTTCGGTTTAAGGTACAGGTCATCAAGATGCAGGGCCTTTCCGGTCCAGGTAAAATAACAATAAAAATAGGAGGCATAGCCGATAATGTGCCCGTCGCTATTTTCGGCAACAAAACAATGAAAGAAATCCTGCTCCCGGGTCATCTTCTCCAGGCTGTTGGTCATGGGTCGTTTTTCGAATGCGGCAAATTCCTCGAACAATTCAAGGATCTGGGGAAAATCTCTCACTTCTGCTGTTCTGATGGTTATTTCCATGGTGCTAAATGATAATTTTAAATAGTTATTTCCTGATCAGCCGCAGGGCTTCTTTCCGGCTCAGGGGATTCAGTGTATGTGCTTCGCAAAAGTCCAGGACCCAGCCGGGATTGGTTTTGCTGTACTGACGCAACATCCAGCCAATGGCTTTGTTGATGAAAAATTCCTGTGATCCCAGCATTGATGTGATCACGAAAGTCAGCGTGTTTTGGTCTGTCCATTCTTTGTAATTTAACTGAAAGAGGATTGCCGTGCGTTGAAGCCACAGATTTCCAGACGCCAGCCATCGTTGGATATAAGGATCCTGCTGGTCGGGAAATTGTCGAAAATACGTTCCCACCAGTTTGGCGGCAATAAAGTCGACCGTATCCCACCAGGATTTATGGGTGATCATGAATTCGAACAGAGAGAGGTCTTCTCTTGCAAACCGTTTTGTATAATGATAAACCAACTCCTGTGCCGCATATTGGAATTCCCGTTGAGGCTTCCTCCAAAGGGCACGGGTGATTGGGGTCATCGTTTCCGCCGGGGGTAGGGTCTTGCTGTTGAAAAATTTCTTTTGAATCTCTTTCCGGACGGGAGCCTGGATGCCGAAAAATTCAAAGCGGTTTTTCATGTAAGCTTTTTGGCCTGCCGAAACCAGGGCATCGCCATAAGCCTGAAATTCACTTTCCAGCGCCACCAGAAATTCCGATTGCGTGTTTGGAGAAGATGTCATGGGTTCGGATCTTTATCTGGCCTTAAAGATAATCAATTCCCTGCCAGCGCAAGGCTGCTTCCGGAGTGGAAAAGATCTCCATTTTGAAATTTTCTGTGGCAGAATAAAGCATTTTGAATGTGGTGGCCAGAACCATGGCCTGGGGGGTGTCCAGGATGAAGGCTTCTTTCAGGGAATGCAGTTTTCCCATGAGCCTTTTCAAAGCCTCAGCAACGGGTTCCAACTCGCTGTGCGTGAATTTGAAATCCGCTTTCGTAGCAAAAGCGATGGAGCGAAGTTCCTTCGGAAGCTTCCTTTCCACCAATTCGTCGATGAAATTGACGAGGTCCTGCAGATAAATGTCCCCTTCGTAGTGCACTTCAAGAACTTGTGGGTCTTTATGTAACTTGTATGTTATCATAAAAAATTATTAAGAATCAAACTTACAACCTGCAGCAGAAATCCCTTTGCCTCCGGTGCTTATCGCTTATTTTTAAATACAGTACCAGAAAATTTCTGGATTTTGGGTTGGGGCAAAAGTACTATTTTTATTTTCTTACCATAATAAAATATTATAACGTTCAGGTTCTGTGCCAAAATGACCGAAGGAAATTGTTTTGCAATTTATCCCTACTTTTGGTGCCAAAATCAGATCATGATCATCAAGAGGTAATCGTTTAGTCTGGTGACAGTCCTTTTTTTAATGGTGCTGATGCCGGTTTTTTCAGGTTGTTTAAGCAACAAACCGCAGTCCCCTGAGTTGAGACAAGGCGAC
>JBJKPL010000203.1:0-2874 GCA_046706345.1 Candidatus Sulfidibacterium sp. | reverse complement strand
TTTACTCCATGAGATTAGCCCGGATTTCGTAAGCCAGATCCGGGCTTTATTTATAACTTTGCGGGCAAATTACAGCGAATGTCTAAGATCAGAGTTGCCATCAACGGTTTCGGCCGGTTCGGCCGCGTTACTTTCGGGAATTTTCAAATGAAAGACAACATGGAGGTCGTGGCCATCAACGACCTCACCGATTCCGCCAACCTGGCACATTTATTTAAATACGACTCCGTGCAGCGCGCTTTCGACGGTGTGGTGGAACACAACGGGGGACACATCTATGTCAACGGGAAACAAATCCTGACCTTACGGGAACCCGATCCGGGAAAACTTCCCTGGAAAGAGCTGGGAATTGATGTGGTGATCGAATCTACCGGGCAGTTTGTGGACCGAAAAGATGCCATCAAACACATAGAACTTTCAGGTGCCCGCAAGGTCATTATTTCGGCTCCTGCCAAAGGCGAACGTAACGGCGTAAAATATGTGGTACTGGGCGTTAACGATGAGATCATCGACAGGAATGACGTGATCATCTCCAATGCATCCTGTACCACCAACAACGTGGCGCCGCTGATCATGATCCTCGACGAACGCTGGGGCATCGACAAGGCCTTCATGACGACGGTACATTCCTATACCAAAGATCAGAATATCGTGGACGGCCCGCATCAGGACTGGCGCCGCGGAAGGGCAGCCGCGTATTCCATCGTTCCGACAACCACCGGAGCCGCCAAAGCCGCTTCAAAAATATTTCCCCATCTGAAAAACAATCTGGGGGGCGCCGGGATCCGGGTTCCCGTGCCGGACGGATCACTCACCGACCTCACCTGTACCCTTAAAAAATCCGCCAGTGTCGAAGCCATCAACGCCGCCTTTAAGGAAGCCGCCGAAGGCCGTTTGAAAGGAATATTGCAATATACGGAAGATCCCATCGTTTCGGCAGACGTGATCGGGAATCCCCATTCTGCCATCTTCGATGCCAACCTCACTGCAGTTTTGGGAGACAAAAACAAACTGGTAAAAGTAGTCGCGTGGTACGACAACGAAATGGGCTACTCGAGCCGGCTGGTGGAATTGATCGAAAAGTTTGTTTGAAAATGGTTGAAGCCTGAAAAAAGAAGACCCAAGTCGGGAGCCTTGTAAGATTGATTAAGGATACTTATTCCACCTGAATGATATTGTTTTTGATGGCAAATTTAACCAGATCGACCGTGGTTTTCAGTTCGATCTTTTTCATAATGTTATTTTTGTGGGTTTCCACGGTACGCACACTGATAAATAATTTCTCCGCGATCTGCCGGTTGGAATAGCTTTCGGCGAACAGTGTCAGCACTTCCAGTTCCCTGGAAGACAACAATTTCATTTTGTTTTCCTTTTCCATCGGGGCCACATTCTGGTCTGAAAGATAGCTATGCAGCAAAATGTCGGTGATGGAACGAGCGTAAAATTCATGGCCGTTGCGCACGGTATAAATGGCTTCCAGGATTTCTTCGCGGGTGGTATCGTTGGCCAGATGCCCCTTGGCTCCCGCCTTGATCGTTCTCAGCAAGAAATTCTCATCGTTAAACATCGAAAGTACCAGCACTTTGGTCTTGGTGGTACTCTGTGTAAACAGGCGGATGGATTCGATGTCTTTGATCTGGGGCGTATAAAAAGAAACCAGCGCCAGGTGCACTGGTTTTTCCCCGTTGTAATGTTGCAGTCGCTCCAGGCTCTCGAAGCTTCCCACCACCTCGATTTCTTCTGCATCGCCGATTAATGCTCCTAAAGCGTCTGCTATGACGGGATACTGACTTACCAGGGCAACAGAGATCATCTTAACGGGCTTATTTTCGCTTGCGAAGTTATAAAATAATTGTGATTTCAAACGTTTTCTGAACGCTGAAACCATCAAAAAGCCTGTTAAATTTTCAGAAGAAAAAGGGAGTACCGGGGGAGATCAGAGAAAAATCAGTTTGCGGCCGTGGAGAAGTTCTTCAATCTCCGGCGGCGGTCCCAGAAACTTTTCGCGGAAGCGGTCCATCTCGCCTTTGGTTTGCTCCGACAGCAGTTCGGACATCTCTTCCATCACCTCTTCGCCGATGGCCATGGGCGGCGTGTTCATCACCATGCGGTTTCCGTCAAACTGGCCAATGAGCTGATATTCTTTCATTTCATTGACCGGCTGATCCTTAAAGAAACATTTCGAGAGCCAGTCATTCAGGTTGAAGTCCGACAGGTCAATGGTGATGAGCTGCCCGCCTTTTTCTTCGATGACCCGCAGGTAATATTCCTGCAGATTCCGCATCGACTCTTCAGACATGCCTTTTTGCATTTCCTGATAACAATCCAGGCACATGGCATATTCGAACAACGTGGCGGTATAATGGCTCTCGGCATAGTTTTTCATCGCTTTTTCGATGACATAACGGGTACCGTCTTCCAGCAGATTTTTGCCGCAAACCACGCAAGTCTCGAAAGGTCTTCCTTCCCCGTCGGAATAAAATTGTTCCGGTATGTCCACCAAAAAATCATCCATCACACATCACAGTTTGGATCAGCAAAGTTAAGGGTAAATACCACTTGGTTTCAAAAAAAATTTTGCAAGGTTTAAGACTTTTTATTCGGCGATAATCCTTTCCAACGCCCCGGTGGAGGGGTTCAGTAAAATATGCGAGTTGCTCATCGTGGCGGTGGTTACCACACCCAGCTGAGGCACGGTGAAGATATCGGAATAAAAAGCATTGCCCTGCACCACAACACTGACATTGGCTTTGACGGGAATGCGATAGAACAACTCGTCCGGGGGCGCCGTCGTGGCTTCCGCCACGTTTTCCATCTCGTTCAGTGGCGCGACATTCAGGGTCACCGCTTCGGTGTTGCCGCCTTTGGCAATAT
>JBJKPL010000202.1:0-4324 GCA_046706345.1 Candidatus Sulfidibacterium sp. | reverse complement strand
GCATTGCCGCCGTATTTAAAAACCAGCAGGGGCGCGGGGACTTGGTTATCTTTTTTTTGGGTCATGACCTTATGTGTGAAGTTGTTTTTTTTTGAGGCTTTCAAAACAATGTCGGCACCTGCCATGGCAATACACCGGATGCAAAAAAATATCCGGGATGTTACCCTGGAGAGGCAGGATTAAAAAATAGAACTATGTCGCGTTATAGCAGAGAAAAAGAGGTTTTTTCCCTTCAAAAGGATCATGAAAAGCATGAAAGATAAGCGAAGGAAAATTCTGTATTTCCGTTTCCTGATCCGGGTCCGTTTGAGACAAATTAGCAGATTGTTTGATGTTTTGAAAAGTCTTTCTCTTTGACATGAGTCGCCTCCAGATTTTTTGGCTCAGTTTGTGCACAGGCCTGAGATCTGCCTGCGGTTGACATTCGGATGAATATGGTGTCCGAGCGATGTAAAATTCCAATTGAAGTGCAAATTTACAAAAAATATCCCGGAAGGGAAAATGGCCCCGGTTTCCTACCCCTTTCCCGGAGCCACCTTCTTACTGCCCTGTAAACTTTCCTGCCCGCGTTTGAGTGCCTGAAATCAACTTGCCAACCCTGGCTGGAAAGGACAGGGAAATCGAAAATTTAACTGTTCTCTATCAGGATCTTTGCCCGGATTGACAAAAATTTATTTTATTTTTACCCAAAACAACTGCGATTATGGACAGGAACAAAGTTTATTTGTTTTTTTTCATTCTGTTTTTCTTGTCTGTCGCCGTGATTCGTGGACAGGAAAGCCTAACGGGAAAACCCGCCAACTTCAACTCCCTTTCGAAACGACAACAGGTGGCAATCCTCTCGAAGTTGTGCTGGAAATACCGGGAGAAGAAAACGGACCAGGCCATTGAATACGGTCTGGAAGGGATCCGTATTGCCAAAGCCGAGGGGTTCGACAAAGAATTGGCCACGCTGTACAATTATGTGGGTGTCATATACCAGGACTATAAATTCCGGATCCCGGAAGCGTTGTCATATTACGATAAGGGACTGCCGCTCAGTCTGAAGGTAAAGGATTCCATCGAGATCGCCTACGTTTACAACAACCTGGGCGATGCCTTTTACAAGATTGGCAATGTGCCGCTGGCCTATGAATACGGAAAAAAGTCCCTGGACATGTTCCAGCGGCTTAAAAATGCGCGCGGGATTGCTTATAGTTACATAAATTTAGGGGAGGTGAACCGCATCAACGAAAAATATGATTCGGCCATGTTTTATTTCCGCAAAGCCATTGCTCTGAGACAGACTTTTAACGATTCCATCGGCATTGCTTCCGCCAATCTGGAGCTGGCCCAGACCTTGTTCCGGATGAACCGGATCGATTCGGCCATGTATTATTTCAAGATATCGCTGGCAAAACATCGCCAGATCCGCAATAAAAACTACATGGCCTACTCCATGCAGGGGATGGGTGATGTGTTTTTGCTCCGAAAAGAGTATGATTCGGCTGACCTTTATTACCGCAAAGCCCTGGCGCTTTGCCGCGACAGGAATAACCCGACAGGCGAGATCACCAGCCAGATCGGGATCGCCCGGGTGCTGGCACACGAAGGCAAAGAGAAAGAAGGCGCCCGGATCCTGGAGGAGGCTCTGTACAATGCCCGTCGTTCCGAGATCATTCCGAACATTCTGAAAGTCTACAAAGCCAAAGGGGAATTTTTTAACCAACTCAAAGCGTATAAAAGATCCTCGGAAAATTATCAGAATTACATCCATACCTACGATTCCTTGTTTTCTGTGTTGCAATACCAGACCCTGTCGGAAATCCGTGACCGCTTTCAGATGACTGAGAAGCTGAATAACATCAACGAAGATCTCAGAACCCGCCAGCGGGATCAGATCTACTCCATCGTGATCATTTTGTTGCTTATCGTGTTTGCGGTGGTCCTTTTCCTGAGAAACCGCATTATCGTAAGACTCAGTGGTGAGCTGATGCAGTCGAACCAGGCCAAGGACAAGATCTTTTCGGTGATCTCCCACGACCTGATCAGCCCTTTCAATGTGCTGATGGGCACCAGCGAGCTGCTACTGGACGACCTGAAGGACGGCGACCTTTACGGGGCCAAAGCAAAAGGTCTTCTGATGCAGCGTACCGCCGAAGAATCTTATCGCCTGATCTCCAACCTGCTGAACTGGGCAAGAACCCAGCGAAAAAACATTAAAATTAGGAAAGAAGTGATGGATATGGGCGAAGTGATGGAGGAGGTGAGCTCCACGCTCAGCAACCAGGCCAACCTGAAAAACATCCGGGTAGAGGTCCGGGCCCCGGAACCAGTCAAAGTAGAGGCAGACCGGAATCTGATACGGATCGTTTTGATCAATCTGCTGAATAATGCGCTGAAATTTACCCCGGTCGAAGGCCGGATCGAAATGTCGCTGGTAAAACAAGGGGCTCAGGCCAAAGTGTCGGTAAAAGACAACGGTCTCGGCATTTCTTCCGAAAGGCTGGCCCTGTTGTTTACAGATCAGAACCTCGAAAGCCAGCCCGGAACCAACAATGAAAAAGGCACCGGCCTGGGATTGCTCCTGTGTAAGGAATTTATCGAGATGCACGGCAGCGAGATCCACGTTGCCAGTAATGTGGGAGAAGGCACTGAGTTTTGGTTTTTCCTTCCGGTGATCCGGGAATAATGCTCAAAGGTTCAAAAGTTCAGAGGTTCAAAAGTTCAAAAGTTGGAAGAGTCTGAAAAGTTGAATAGCCTAGAACCCAGTACCCAAAACCTAGTACCCTGGTCTCTTCCTAAAGGCTAAAGTTCAAAGGTTTTTGTCTGACAACCGTCTGACCATTGACTTCATTTCTTAAGTGCATCGTACAATACTTCCACGGGATGCCACGCAGTACGTTGGGTACCGTCTTTGATCTGATGGCGGCAGGAAGTTCCCGGCGCCGCGATGATCGTATCGGCATGGCTGCTGCGTACCGCCGGAAACAGCACCAGTTCGCCCACTTTCATGCTGAGTTCGTAATGCTCTTTTTCAAATCCAAACGAGCCGGCCATACCGCAGCATCCGGACGGGATTTCCGTGGCCTGATAATTTTTCGGGAAATTCAGTACGAAAAGGGTAGGGGAAGTGGATGCCAGTGATTTCTGATGGCAGTGGCCATGAAGTTTCACTTCTTTATGTTTTGTCGTGAACTGCTCCTGTTTGATCTTTCCGGCTTTCATTTCCCTGGCCAAAAATTCGTCGATCATCATTGAATTTTCAGACAATTTGCGGGCGCTTTCGGTGAGATCCTGATCCACCAGTTCCGGATATTCATCCCGGAAGGTGAGGATGGCCGAAGGTTCGATACCTATCAGGGGCGCGCTTTCGCTGATCACATCCCTGAGCATGCGGATGTTGGCATTGGCGATTTTCTTTGCTTTTTTTACAAGCCCTTTTGACAGATAGGTGCGGGCACTTTCCAGATGACGGGGGATCACCACCTCGTAACCCAGTCGGGTTAGCAGCAGGATGGCCTTGATGCCGATTTCCGTATCGTTGAAACGGGTGAATTCATCGTTGAAGAGGTAGGCTTTTCCGTTCGGGAATGTTTTCCTGGTTTCTCCGTTCTGATAATTACTGAACCAGGTTTCCAGGCGTTGTTTTTGCAACAGGGGGAAGCTCCTTTCCGGCGCAAAGCCCAGCAACCGGGCGTTCAGCCCCGAGATCAACGGGTTTTTCTGAACGAAGTTGTATAGGCCGGGGATCCGGCTCCCCAGCATGCTGATCTTTCCGATGTTGGCGATCAGCCGGGAACGCAATGGAACGCCGTGTTTATCGTAGTAATGCTGCAGGAACTCGGCTTTCAGCTTGGTGATATCCACGCTGGAAGGACATTCCGATTTGCAGGCCTTACACATCAGGCACATGTCGAGTACCTCGTAAATTTCTTTGTGGTCGAAAGGATTTTTCTGGTTGGGTTTTGTTAAAAACTCCCGCAGGATGTTCGCCCGGGCGCGGGTGGTCTTGTCCTCGTCGCGGGTGGCCATAAAGCTGGGGCACATGGTGCCACCAATCAGCGCCGATTTGCGGCACTCGCCGGTGCCGTTGCATTTTTCTGCCGCCCGGACGATGCCCTGGTCTTTTGAAAAATCAAAATAGGTTTTGATCTCCGGTGTGGGACTCAAATAGCGCAGGCTGCTGTTCATTTTGGGCGTGTCGGTAATCTTTCCCGGATTCAGGATGTTGCCGGGATCCCAGGTTCTTTTGATTTCCCGGAAAAGGGCATAGATCTTTTCACCGACCATCAGCGGGATGAATTCACCGCGCAGCCGGCCGTCGCCGTGCTCGCCACTGAGC
>JBJKPL010000201.1:0-1327 GCA_046706345.1 Candidatus Sulfidibacterium sp. | reverse complement strand
GTTTTCCAGTGGAACAAAGGCCTTGTTCAGCAACACATATTTCCCTTTCGTATATCGGTATAGGGCTGTCACCGGTCCGTTTCCGGCATTCCCTGTGATGAGGATGTAGGGATATCCGGTTCCCTGGAAGTCGCCCCAACGTGCACAGCCGTCAAAAACACCGGGTACATCCGTGACGATCCGGGTGAATTTCCCGTCGCCGTCATTGCGGTAGATGATGGTCGCCAGTTGATTGCCGACCAGTTTCCCGGTCACCAGGATGTCTGGACGGCCGTCGTGGTTGTAGTCGCCCCAGGAGATGGAGCCGTCGTATTGTCCTTCAAACGGGCCGTTGATCTTTGTAAAACGGCCGGAACCATCACCCCGAAAAAGGTCCATTTCGGGGACATTCCGCGAGTTCAACCCGGTCATCACCAGGTCGACACGATCGTCGTTGTTGTAGTCTGCCGCTGCCGCATCACCACGGTAGAGCACCGGAAAGGGGGCGCTGACATTGATAAAATAACGCCGGTGGTCTACATTTTTATCAAACCTTCCGATCAGATAATGCTGGTTGTCGGCATAGTTTTCCCCGGAAAGGAATGCATATGAAAGGGCATTGGTATCGCTTTGGATCACCCAACTCATCACCGGGTTGATCACACCAGTGAAACCGGTTTTTATGGGTGTGAATATCTGCGCCTTCAAGAGTCCGGAGGTCAGAAACAACATCAGAAACAGTACCTGAATTTTCTTCATGAAAAGAGGCTTGATTTGATTATTAAAAGTAGCCATTTTCCTTCCCGGGATTTTTGGCCGGTAAGTAATTAATGAACAAACAATTGTTATTTACTCAGCGGCCGGCAGCCCCCCTGCCATAGGGTATTTGTTTAATTGGCAGATTTTTGTAACTTGGTCAAAGCAAACCCAAGGGCGAATGCGAAAGGCGGCTGTTTATCTTCTTGTTATTCTGATTTTTACAACATCAGGATGCCATAATTTCCGGTCAGGAAGTGCTTTGGAAAAAGCAAATACTACCCCCGTAAATCTGCTGGACAGCATCCTGACCCGAAAGAAGATCATCGCGCTTACCGATTACGGACCCACCAATTTCTTTGTTTACCGGGGAAAGACCATGGGATATCAGTATGAGTTGCTGCAGGATTTTGCAAAATCCCTGGGCGTAGCGGTCGATTTGCGGGTCCAGCCTGATCTGGATTCGGCCGTAAGGCTCTTGCAAGAAGGAAAGGTTGACCTCCTGGCCATGGGCCTCACCGTGACTTCCCATCGGGAAAATGAGATGGCCTTTTCGGAACCGCTTTTTTATACACGGCAAGTGCTGGTGCAG
>JBJKPL010000200.1:0-1617 GCA_046706345.1 Candidatus Sulfidibacterium sp. | reverse complement strand
CGGCCGTACTTCAGCCCGGCTTTTACGATCGGGTGATTCACATCGATCGAAGAAGAATTCAGATTGAACGAGCGCGCCACCATCTTGCTTTTGGTGTGTGCATCCACGAATTCAAAAACTTCCTTGTTTTGATACAGATCGTTGACCCGGATGTCGACCACAAAATGGCAGGTGCCCGGAACGACATTGTGTTGCTGTCCTGCTTCGATCTGAGTGACCGTCATCTTGACTTTCCCAAGCATATTAGAAATTTTCGGGAAGTCGTAGTTTTTGATCCAGATGATATCTTCCAGTGCGTTATAAATGGCGTTTTCGGTGTTATCATGGGCTGCATGGCCCGGCTTTCCGGGGGCATATCCATCGAGAACCAGGAGCCCCTTTTCGGCAATGGCCATCTGCATCAGGGTCGGTTCACCGACCACGGCAAAGTCAACGGGCGGCAATACCGAAAGCAGGCTGTTCAGTCCGTTGGGACCGGAGCTTTCTTCTTCGGCTGTGGCCGCCATGATCATGTTATATTTTAAGTCCTGGCGATCGTAAAAATATACGAACAGGCTCAGCAAAGAAACCAGCGGGCCACCGGCATCATTGCTCCCGAGCCCGAAAAGCTTTCCCTCAATGATCTCGGCCTTGTAAGGGTCTCGTGTGTAAGCGGAATTGGGTTTTACGGTATCGTGATGCGAGTTCAGCAACACGGTGGGCTTCGACGCATCGAAATATTGATTCTTCGCCCACACATTGTTTCCGGAAGTAAAAAATTCCACACCCTGTTGTTGGAGCCAGCCCTGAAGGATCCGGCTGGTCTGATCTTCTTCACCCGAGAATGAGGGAGTTCGGATCAGCTGTTTCAGTAGATCAATCGCGTTCTTTTGCAGTTCGTTAATTTCCATTTTTAAAGTACCAGTTTTGTTTTCAATTTACTCGTGCCGCTGATGATACCGGCATCGCCGATAATCACACTGTCGACTTTATTTTCCAGGGCTTCAAAGCCCATCTGCAATTTGGGTAACATGCCCGAATGGACCCGCTTTTCCGCTACCAGTGCTGCATACATCGACGAATCCAGGACCGGGATGACGGAATCTGCATCCTCAACCTCCAGCAACACCCCTTTCTTTTCAAAACAAAAATCCAGTTCTGTTTCGTAATGCGCGCTCATGGCAGCCGCCACCAGAGAAGCGATGGTATCGGCGTTGGTGTTCAACAACTGCCCCGAACCATCGTGGGTGATGGCGCATAACACAGGGACCAGTCCCTGTTCGAGAAAACTGCCGATTACCGAGGCATGGACCTTTTGTATGTCGCCGGCGAAGCCGAAATCCACTTCGCCTGCCGGGCGCTTTTTCGAAAGGATACAGCCCGCATCGGCGCCGGTCAACCCCAGTGCCTGACAATTCAACGCCTGAAGACCGGCAACGATCTGCTTGTTGATGAGGCCGGCATAGACCATGGTAACGATTTCCAGATCCTGTGCCGTGGTGATCCTTCTCCCGCCGGACATTTGGGGTTCCAGTCCCAGTTTACGGCTCATTTCAGAAGCCCGTTTGCCTCCGCCATGCACCAGAATTTTATTCCCCGGAAGGCCGGCAAAGTCCTTCAGGGCCTTTTTCAGACTTA
>JBJKPL010000199.1:0-3405 GCA_046706345.1 Candidatus Sulfidibacterium sp. | reverse complement strand
TAATAAACGTTTCTCCAAAAAGAATCTGGTTTACCATTTGACTCTTGTCTGAAGGCTTTTCCCTTACCGGAATAATACTTAGAAGGCAGATTCCTGTTTCCATAATTTTTATTAAGTTTAATTAGCGCAATAAGTTTTATTATTTTTGTAGCGTAAATAAGATTTATGAAATCTTTTTTTTCAAAAATACAACAAAAATCTCACGAGATCGTCCGTGTTCTTAGCTTCCTGGTGGCCGTGTTAATCGTGGTTCTGGTGAGCCCGCATGAATTGATGTTCAAGTATGAATTCCGGATTGGAAAACCCTGGAACCACAAGGACCTCTACGCGCCTTTTGATTTTTCCATTTATAAAACCCAGGAAGCGCTGGCCAAGGAAAAGTCGGATGCCATCCAGAATGTTAAGCCTTATTTTCAATATGATGCCCAGGCTACCAAAGAAGGCCGAACGGTGTTGATCAACGAATTCGGGTCCAACTGGGCGGCCATGAACAAGAATACCAATCATGCCATCAGCGCCCAGGATTCCATCACCTATCTGGATGCGCTGCTGTCGGTTTACGATCAGGTGGAAAAGGGTGTGGTCCGGCTGAATCCGATCATTGAAGGAAAGGAGGGAAGTTATCAGATCAACCTGATCAAAGACAATCAGGTGCGGCTGGTGAACCTCTCCCAGCTCTATACGGTGAAAGAAGCCGACGACTATGCCCTGAAAAGTCTCCGGGAACTCAACAGCCCGGATAGTTCCATGCTGTACAACCTGATCAACAATTCCCTGGTGCAGAATGTGATCTTTGATAAAAACAAAACCGATCTGGTCATCAACGAGATGCTGTCGTCGATATCTCCTACGATCGGGCTGGTGCAGAAGGGAGAGTTGATCATTTCGCAAGGCGAACTGGTGACGGCCCAGAAGTACCAAATCCTGATGTCACTGAAAAAGGAATATGAGCAGGAGCTGGGCACCACCGATGCCTGGAAATATGTTTTTGGAGGCAGTACCGTCCTGATCCTATTGCTGTTTTTCATCGAATACATGTTCCTTCGAGCGTTTGTGCGGTCGATCTTCGACCAGCTGCGGAATTTACATTTGTTGTTGGGTACCCAGGTGGCGCTGCTGGTATCCTCTTTCCTGATCTTTAGCAATTATCCCACCTGGAGTTATCTGATACCCTATGCCTTGCTGCCGGTGATTGTGGCCACTTTCCTCGAGCGGCGCGGATCGCTCATCGTTTACCTGATCACCCTGATGATCCTGGGATTTTATGCCCCCAACAGTTTCGAATTCTTTTATACCCAGTTCACCACCGGTTTTGTGGCCGTTTTGTCTGTCGGTCAGTTGTCGAAACGGTGGCATGTGCTGCGGGCGGCACTTTTCGTTTTCCTGACTTACATGGTGGTGTATTTCAGCATGCTTCTGGTGCAGCAGGGTTCGTTTTCGAATATTTCGGTCCGGTTCATCCTGATGCTAGGCGGCAGCTCGTTGCTGATCTTGCTGGCGTTCCCGTTCATTTTTATTTACGAAAAAATGTTCGGTATGATCACACAGCTGACGCTGTTGGAGCTTTCGAACACCAACAATCCGTTGTTGCGGGAGCTGGCCGAAAAAGCGCCGGGTACCTTCCAGCATTCGATGCAAGTGGCCAACCTGGCTTCGGAAGTACTCTATGTCATTGGCGGTGATGCGCTGCTGGCCCGTACGGGTTCGTTGTACCACGACATCGGCAAGATGGAACACCCGATGTATTTTGTCGAAAATCAACCGGCGGGATACAATCCGCACGAAGATCTTACCTACGAGGAAAGCGCCCGGATTATTGTTGGCCACGTACTTACAGGAATCGAAATGGCGCGGAAGGCCCACCTTCCGGAACAGATCCTGGATTTCATCCGGACCCACCACGGGACACGACGCGTGGAATATTTCTACCGTCTGGAACGGAAACAGAACCCGGGTCTCGAAGTCGACGAAACCGAATTCCGTTATCACGGTCCGGTGCCGTTTTCCCGGGAAACGGCCGTGGTGATGATGGCCGATTCCGTCGAAGCGGCCTCGCGAAGCCTGGTGGCGCCCAATGAGCAGAAGATCAATGACCTGGTCGAGCTGATCATCGGATCGATGATGGAAACCAACCAGTTCAGCAATGCGCCCATTACCCTGCGGGAAATCACCATTGCCAAGAAAGTGCTGAAGCGCAAGTTGCTGCACATCCACCACGTGCGGATCGCCTATCCTGATTAGCCGCTTTAAAAAGGAAAAGAAATATTTTCGAGGTAGGATTTGCTTTCGCTGCCCAGATTGAAAAGCAGGTCCAAAATACTTAAATTCGGAAGGAAACCTTTTCGGTCTGAAAAGACCTGAATGTAGGAGGGGAAATGTTCTGCCACCGGTTCTGTTTTCGGGCTGAGGCCGTTTCTGAGGTCTCTCACGCCATCTGGGACTTTCTCAAAAACTTCGGTGAAAGCCATCTGCGGCCGGATGCCGATCAATTCGGCGATCTTCAGGATGAGTTCCTGATTCAGCTCCATCAGGTTCGAATAGTGCCCTGAAAGGAAAATTTCCAGATCATCTTTGTAATACAGATAAAACGGCGAGGATTCGTAGGCCGATTGAATGGCACGCCGGTGCCGGATGTACCATTTGTCCTCGTTTTTCAGCTGCACCTGATTTGTAGGCGTGTGGTTGCCCAGGGGTTTGGTCACCGGAACCGACAACGGCATCCTTCCTTTTTCAGAATAGATCTCACAGCGGTTCCGGTACGATTGCTTTCGGTAGGTCTCGTGTTGTTCGATAATAACAGGAAATTGGGCCAGCAAAGCAAAGTATTCAACAGGAGGGAAGTAGGCGGTGGAAAGCAGGATGGTCGGGTTATTTGTTTGCATGACACAAAATAACGGCAAGTTGGCTTGTTTTCCAAATAATTTTAGGATCTGTAAGCTCCTGTGTTCCTGCCGCCGCGGCCGGGATGGGAGCGGCAGCGCGAGACCCCCGGAACCCTGTCAGGGCTGGTCTTGCCTGATCGTGTAGAGCCCTGACTGGGTTTCTCCGCGCGGGGGCTGCAGCGGACAGTTCGAAAAGCTGCCCCGAAAAGGTGACAGTGTGACAAGGTTACAAGGTGACAATTACATTCGAAAACCTAAAATAAAAAAAGGTTGCCTTTGGGGGCAACCTTTTCGTTATGTTGTGGAAGGTTATTTTGCTTCCTGATTTTTGAGGTTCAGCAGGACGTCGTCAATCGCCTGGATCAGGGTTTCTTTCGGCAGGGCCCCGACGGCCATCTGCGGTTGTCCTTCCTTGGGGCAGAACAACATGGAAGGGATGCTGCGGATACCGAAAGCCGAAGCCAGTTCCACTTCCTGCTCGGTGTTGACCTTGTATATGTTGATCTTGCCTTCGTAAACACCG
>JBJKPL010000198.1:0-3026 GCA_046706345.1 Candidatus Sulfidibacterium sp. | reverse complement strand
GGTCTATTCCAATGCCGTAAAATTTACGGAACCGGGAACCATTACCGTGCGCGCACTGCCGGTGCCTTCGACGGACAAAGACAAGATGATTGTCCGTTTTGAGATCGAGGACACCGGAATCGGCATTCGTGAACAATACCAAGACCTGCTTTTCGGAAGCTTTACCCAGCTGGACACCTCCTCTACCAAAACCTATCAGGGTACCGGGCTGGGACTGGCCATCTCCAAAAAAGTAGTGGATCTGCTGAAAGGAGCCATCGGCGTAAAAAGCGAATGGCAGAAAGGGTCGACATTCTGGTTCACGGTGCCTTTAATTGTAGAAGATCAGAGCGCCGGGGGTTCCGATTATAACAAGGATAAAATCATGGAACTACTCAACGACTACAGGGTCCTCCTCGTAGAAGACAACCTGATCAACCAAAAAATTACCCGCCTCACCCTTGAAAAAGAAGGGTGTCAGGTAGACCTGGCCAACAATGGTGTGGAAGGTTTTGACAAGTACCAACAACAATTGTATGACCTCGTCCTGATGGACATCCAGATGCCCGTAATGGACGGACTGGAGGCGACTCAAAAAATCCGCGCCTTCGAAGCGACCAAAAACGACCGGCATGCATTTATTATAGCCTTGTCGGCCAACGCTTTAAAAGAAGATCGCGAAAAAGCCATGGCTTCCGGCATGGACGGATTTCTTGCCAAACCCTTTAAACCGGAGGAGTTATTTCAATTATTATTCAATTTAATTATCAGAAAGTAGTATGCCTTTTATTGAAGTGATTGTGTTGGTGGTGGCCGGTGTTTTGGTAGGTTTTATCAATACACTGGCCGGCGGAGGCAGTGTGATCTCCCTTTCGATTCTGATCATGATGGGACTTCCGGCAACCGTGGCCAATGGGACCAACCGCATTGCCATCGGATTGCAAAATGTGGTAGCCGTCTCGAGTTTCAAACAGCAAAAAGTCCTGGAATGGAAAAAGTCGCTTTACCTTGCCATTCCTACCCTCTTCGGTTCGCTGGTGGGGGCTGAAATTGCCGTGGATATCAACGAAAAAGTCTTCCAGGTGGCCATCGGGGTCATCATGCTAATCATGTTGATCTTCATCCTTTTCAAACCCCAGAATTATATCTACGGCCGGGCCGAGATCCGCGAGAAAAAGCTGAACTGGAAAATTTACGTGATCTTTTTCTTCATCGGGATCTATGCCGGATTCATTCACATGGGCGTGGGCTATTTCCTGCTGGCCGGTATTGTGCTGGGCGCAGGGTACGACCTGGTTAAATCCAACGCCATGAAAGTCCTGATCATCCTGTTGTACACTCCCTTCACCTTGCTGATCTTCTTTTTTAATCATGAGATCAACTGGAAATACGGCCTGATCCTGGCCGTGGGAAATATGATCGGAGCGCTGGTGGCCTCCCGGATGGCAGTAAAAAAAGGAGTGAACTTCGTGAAGTGGGTCATTGTCATTGTGGTGCTGATCACCTCGGCCCAGATGTTTGGAATCTATGATTTCCAGACCTTGCTGTTTCCCGTCATTCACCATGCGCATCAGATCAAATAATTAATCCTTATAACCATGAAAACACATGTTTTATCCTTTTGGAAAAACGGGACGGATTATTTAAAAACCGGTTTCTTCCCGCAAGGAAAACCCTCCCGGTATTATTTATTGGGCTTCTTGTTTGTTTTTTCACTTTCATTTTCATCCTGCACACAGCTCAAAAGAAATGAACAAACCAAAAACAAACGCAAATGGGTGCTGGTGATCCATGGAGGTGCCGGCACGATCCTGAAAAGGGACATGACGCCTGAAATGGAACAGCAATACCGCGACAAGTTGCAGCAGGTACTGGACAGCGGGCAGATGATCCTGGAAAACGGGGGTGCCGCTATAGACGCAGTAACCAAATGCATTACCATCATGGAGAATTCCCCTTTGTTCAATGCGGGGAAAGGTGCCGTTTTCACGTCTGCAGGAACCAATGAAATGGATGCGGCCATCATGAACGGAAAAAATCTGGAAGCCGGTGCGGTCGCCTGTGTCAGCGATATCAAAAATCCCATTTTGGCGGCCCGTGCCGTGATGGAACATACGCCTCATGTACTGTTGGTGGGCCAAGGCGCCGAAGCTTTTGCTGCAAAACAGGGACTTCAGATTGTCGACCCTTCATACTTTTTTACCGAAAAACGATGGAAAGCCCTGCAGAAAATGAAGGCTGAAAACAAACAAGCCGAGGAAAAAGGCACGGTGGGCTGCGTGGCATTGGACGAGCACGGCAATCTGGCCGCCGGGACTTCCACCGGTGGATTGACCAACAAAATGCCCGGCCGCGTCGGCGACTCCCCCATCATCGGTGCAGGAACCTATGCCGATAACGCTACCTGCGCCGTCTCCTGCACCGGCGTTGGAGAATTCTTTATGCGCGATGTGGTAGCCTATGATATGGGGGCCTTGATGAAATACGGCCAGCTGAGCCTGAAGGAAGCCGCCAATCACATCATCCTGGACAAACTGGTCAGGCAACATGCCGACGGGGGCCTGATCGCCGTGGACCGCTTTGGAAATTTCACCATGACTTTCAACACACCGGGGATGTACCGGGGCTATGCCACATCCGACGGATTTCACGGAGTAAGAATTTATAACGACCAACAAAAGAATGCCCGTTAATTATCAGACAATTTTAGATGAGATCGTGCTGGAAACCCTCATCTATAAAGAGCAGGGTAAAGTTGCCGATTATATTCCGGAGCTTGCCAAAGTCGGCCCGGACCAGTTTGGTATCTACCTTCAGATGCTGGAGGGAAAATCGTACCATACCGGCGAAGCTTTTTCGCGTTTTTCTATTCAGAGTATCTCGAAGGTCTTTGCGCTGTCATTGGCTTTTGCCTTCCTGGGTGATCAACTCTGGGAGCGTGTGGGTGTGGAACCTTCCGGCACAGCATTTAACTCTTTACTTCAACTGGAATATGAAAAAGGCATTCCTCGGAATCCTATTATCAATGCCGGAGCCCTGGTGATCGC
>JBJKPL010000197.1:0-12718 GCA_046706345.1 Candidatus Sulfidibacterium sp. | reverse complement strand
GTATATGATCTTCTTTTTGTCCAGTGCCTTTCTTCTGATTTTGATCATTTTGTTTTACACCGGAGTTTCATTGCGGCGGAAACGGAATCACAACCGCATTCTCACCCTCAAGAACAAAGAGATCGGTGTGGCCCGCAGGGCGCTTGAAGCCAATGAAAAAGAGCTCATTCAGGCCAAGGAAAGCGCTGAAAAAAACGCCTTGGCGAAAAGCCAGATCATGGCAGACATCAGTCACGAGATCCGGACTCCCTTAAATTCGGTGATCGGTTTTTCGGATCTATTGATTAAATCAACAGAAGATCCACAACAAAAAAAATACCTGGAGGCCATCGGTGCCAGCGGCAGAAGTTTGTTGAATCTGATCAACGAGATTCTCGAATCCAGTAAGAACGGAAAAGACCACCAGCCGCTGGAGCTCACAGAGTTCGACCTCAGGGAATGCGTCCGAGAAGTCGGAAATATTTTCGCCCTGAAAGCGGAAGAAAAAAACCTATTTCTGCGAACCACCTTTGACGAAGGACTTCCCCATACCATCCTGTTTAATAAAATGATGCTGCAACAGATCCTGCTGAATCTGGTTGGGAATGCCATAAAATTCACCCATCAGGGATCTGTGGAGATCAATGTGGTGGCAAAAAGAAGTGTCAAAAAAGACCTGTTCCGGTTGATCCTTGAAGTCATCGACACAGGAGTAGGCATCCCGGAGGAGGAACAGACAAAGATTTTCGAGCCGTTTCATCAGGTCGGGAACGGAAGCCATCAGGAGGGCAGTGGACTGGGACTCAGCATCACCAACAACCTGGTAAAAAAACTCAACGGCACCATCCAACTAATCAGCCAAAAGGACAAGGGAAGCCGATTTATTCTGACTTTTGATCAGGTGAAGGCCTTTCCTGAAGTCGAAACCCCTGCATTGATACACATGCTGATGGCAGACTTTGAAAAGCCACCTTTTTTGCTTTTAAGTCAAAAAGAAGAGGTCAAGCGGGAGGTTCAACTGATTTTCGAAGAATCCGGGTACCATCTGCTGGATGCAGGGATCAACATGGCTGAAGCCCGCAAACATTTTCAGCATGCTCTGCTGACCGTCCTCTGTTGTCTGAATGCCGATGAGTTGCGAAATACCCTTTCCGTTCTCGAAATTGATAACCTGAAAAGTGATCGCCGCATTTTGGTGATCTTTCAGGATCCTGAAACCATGAAAGGGATCCGGGGCAGGATGATCCTCCCTATTCAGGCAGAGCCAGACACCTTGCCCGAAAAACTCAGGGATTTCCTACATTCGTACGAAGAAGAAGTGTTGCCACAACTCATCCTGAGTGTGTCAGCCGCGGGGCAGGAAAAGAAAGGGATGGAAACTTACTTTCGGAAGATCTTTTCTCATGAATTCAAAGAAGCCCGCACCACGCATATGCTGGAGAACATCCGACAACTTGCTGGGGTTTTGAGTACGGCGGGAGAAAAATACGAAATGAGGAACCTGGTAATGTTCTGCCGGTCACTCATCCGGCATGTCGACCAGTTCGACACTCATGCCATAGAAAAACAACTCGAAATGCTGGAAAAAGCGTTTAAGAACCAGTTTGAATTTTAATGACAGCGTCTGATAATCCATATCGAGATCATTTTAGCCAGTTGCTTCGGTGGCTGACAGGATTTTTTCTTGTATTTTCCTGTCTGACATTCCCTGTCCGGAATTTGAATGCCCAGGACAATTATCCGGTGGACGACACCGCATCGATGATCAACTTACTGAAGGACAGCCTGCTTTCACCTTCCGAAAAACTGGTCATCACACTAAACCTTTCTAACCTATACAGTAATGAGAATCCTTCGAGGGCCTTGTTTTACGACAGCCTCAGTGTGGTGCTCTCACATCAGCTTAAAGAAGCCCATATTTTCATCACTGCCCTGGAAAATTCAGCCAAAGATTTTCAAAAAACCGGGAATTACGAAAACGCCGACATTCTATTCAGTTTTATCATCAAGCAGCTCAGCGACAGCAATTATGCCCAGTTGGCACAATTTCATTATGAGTTGGGGCAAAATGATTATTTGTGGGGAAGATACAAACGGGCAGCGTCTGCCTTTCAA
Source organism: Candidatus Sulfidibacterium sp. (assembly GCA_046706345.1). Taxonomy (GTDB): domain Bacteria; phylum Bacteroidota; class Bacteroidia; order Bacteroidales; family F082; genus Sulfidibacterium. The sequence continues at coordinate 10,624 of JBJKPL010000197.1, read as the reverse complement.
AAATCAAGAGCCTATTATGAAAAACTCGGCGACAAACCAGGCATGGCCAAAACACTGATGGGAGAAGCCCGGGTCTGGTTGCAGTACAACGACTTTTTTCAGGCGGTGGGCGTTTTGCAGCGTGCCACCGACATATTTAACCAGCTGGAGGACCAGAAGAAACTTGCCGACGCCCAGCTATTGATGGGAAAAATCATGCAGAGCTGGGGACAGCAGGAAAGGGCCAGGTACTTCTATTTCAGCGCTTTGGATTACTATATTTCACAACACGACCGACTGAATGAAAGCAGGGCCCACCTTGAGATTGGCAATCTCTTTATCCAGGACGGACAATATCAGCGTGCGCTAAAAGAATACCGGGATGCGCTTGACTATTCCCGGATTTCACAGGATCGCCTGCTGTATTCCAGGAATCTCAGAAAACTGGGGGAGGCCTATTATTATCTGAAAAATTATGATTCGGCGCGTTATTATCAGCAACAGGCTTTCAATCTGATCAAAAGAACGGGCAACCGTTCAGAAATAGGAAGTTACTATTTTGATATGGGCCAGATCAGTTACAAAGGGCAACAGTTAAAGGAAGCCGGTTTTTATGCTGATTCTGCGCTCATGACGGCCCGAAAGATCCAGGACAAAAGCCTGGAACTGAGCAGCCTGAAATTATTCTCGGATATTAACCGGGCCAAAGGGGCTTACCGCCGGGCCTATCATTACCTGACAGCCTATAACGAGATCTATCAGCAGGTGTTCTCGGAGAAAAACCGCAAGATGGTCAGCGACATGGAAGTGCATTATGAAGCGGATCAAAAAGCCCAGGAATATGATCAGCTGAAAAAACATGACGTTCAGACCCAGCTCAACCTGTCCAGGGAACGAAACTTCCACAACCTCCTGATCGTGATCACGGTCTTTATAGTCGTCGTTTCGGTGATCGTGATCTTTTTCATTCAGTACGAGAACAAGATCAACAAACGGAACTATGCGCTGATCTACGCCAAGAACCAGAAGATCACGGCCCAACAGAAGAAACTCGAAGCGCTGAACGATGAACTTTTTACGAGTCGTGAAAGTTACCGAAGTATTGTAGAGAACGCCACCATCGGGATGTATCAGATCTCGCCATCGGGAAAGATTCTCTTTGCCAACAAGGCGCTGCTGAAAATGCTTTCACTGGAAAGTCTGCGAGCGCTTCAGGAGCAGGTTTTTTTGCAGATCCGTGATGCCGGAAGGAAACAGTTTATTGAATTACTGAAAAAACAGGAAATCGTCATCGGCCGGGAAGGCGTTTGGCAGGCCGAAGGCCGAAACAGGATTTACGTGAACGAAAGTGCCTGGATCATCAAAGACAACAAGGGAAAGATCCTGTATTACGAAGGCATTGTCGAAGACATCACCAAACGGAAAATTGCCGAAGACCAGGTCCAGCAAACCCAGGCCATTTTAAAACAGAAGAATGCCGAGCTCATCAAAAGAAATGAAGAGATTCAAAAAGCCAAGACCGAAGCCGAAGAAGCCAACACGGCGAAAACCATGTTCCTGGCCAATTTCAGTCACGAGATCCGCACGCCGTTGAATTCCATCATTGGGTTTGCGTATCTGCTGCTTCCCCTGGTAAAATCACCGGAGGGAAGGAATTTTGTGGACTCCATTTTGGTGAGCGGAAAGAGTTTGCTTTCGCTGATCAACGATATCCTGGATCTGTCGAAGATCCAGGCGGGCAAGCTGGAATTGAATTACGAACCCGCCTACATTCCCAAGATCATCGGTGAACTTAAGCAGATCTTTTATCCTCAGGTCGAAGCCAGAAACCTGGAATTCAGCGTCTCGTTCAACCCCCGGATGGAAGCATTTTTTGTGATCGACGGACCACGACTACGCCAGGTGTTGTTTAACATCGTGGGAAATGCCATCAAGTTCACGGAGCAGGGTTCGGTCCGTATCACCGCAGAAGCCCTGCCGGATCCTAATCATCCGAACCATTATAACCTGGTTTTTGTCGTCAAAGACACCGGTCCGGGCATCCCGGAAGAAGAACAGTCCGTCATCTTTGATGCTTTTAAACAGGTGAACGGCGACCGTGTAAAACGCACGCCGGGGACCGGACTGGGATTAAGTATCAGTCAGCGTCTGATCGAGATGATGGGTGGCAGCATTCATCTGGAAAGTGTTGTCGGAAAGGGTACCACTTTTGTCATCGTGCTGGAGAACATTCGCAAAGTAGCCTATGGAAACGAAGCCAGCGATTCTCCGGATCCCGTTTCGGACGCAGTTCAACAGAATGAGGATGAGGCAAAGGCCAACGTCCCCTCAGCATCGCGCAAAGCAAATGCCGACTTGGAAAAACAATTTGGTACCACCTTCCGGAATATCCTTAACAAAAAATCCATTTCGGAGATCCGGGATCTGGGAGAAGCCTTGCTGGACTATGCCCAAAAGAGAAATCTCCGGACATTACAGCAGCAGAGTTTGGCGCTACTGGAAGCTACCAGGAGATATGACATTGAGACCATTGAAAATATCCTGGGAAAGATGAACAACTATTTTCAATAGAAAGAACTTGAAAAAATGGACCATAATACAAGCGAAAACAAACCAATGAACAACAACCGCAGAAAAATCCTGATTGTGGATGACATCCCGGCAAACATTCAGATCTTGGGGAACATCCTTTCGACCGAGAATTACCAGATTGCCTATGCACAGTCAGGGAAACAGGCTTTGTCGGTGATCGGGCATCAGAAACTGGATTTGATTCTCCTGGACATCATGATGCCTTACATGGACGGTTTTGAAGTATGTAAAGTATTGAAAAGTCAAAAAGATACGGCTGAGATCCCCATCATTTTTCTTACGGCAAAAGCCGACATGGACAGCATTGTGAAAGGCTTCGAGGTGGGCGGCCAGGATTACATCACCAAACCCTTTAACTCGGCGGAGTTGCTGGCGCGGGTCAATACCCACATTTTGATCCATGAACAGAAGCTGAAGCTGAAAGAAATGAACGAAAATCTGGAAACCAAAGTTCAGGAAAGGACCCGGGAGCTGGAAATGGCTTATAAAAGGCTCGATCAACTAGAAAAAGCCAAAACCGACTTCCTGTCCATTATCAGCCATGAATTGCGGACACCACTCAACGGCCTGACAGGACTCTCCTCACTTCTGAGCAAGACAGAACTTAACGATGAACAAAAGGAATACATCCATTACCTGAAAGAAGTCTCCGGAAGACTGGCCAAATTTTCGGAACTCGCCCTGCTGATCACCAGCTTGCAGGTGCAAAAATATGAAGCCGACCTGATTCCCACTGCGGTGAAATTCCTGCTGGAATCTGCCGCCGGTTCCTTTGAAAAAAACTACCCCAAACAGGGGCTCATGCTTACCAATGTGGAAAAAGAGATCATGATTTCCGCGGCCCCCGACCTCATTCTGAAATCACTGGAGTTCATCCTCGACAATGCCCGGAACCACAACCGGAAAGGGGCCATTGAATTAAGGGCCAGCGCGGACGAAAACCAGGTGGAAATCTCCTGTTTTGATAACGGACCAGGATTTGATAAGGAAAGCCTCGAACATCCGTTTGAGTTGTTTTACAACGGCGATTTTGCCCATGTTCAGGGGACCGGACTTTCGCTGGCTGCGATCAAACTAATCATGGATCTCCATGGCGGGGAAATGGAAATCGAAAACCGGGATGCCGGCGGAGCCTGTGTCCGGATGAAATTCAAAAAAATCTGATTTTTACGTTTTTAAGTTATATTTTAAATTTGGGTAATCGGTATGGTACCCGCGATTTTTCCAGGCAGGGATCGGAAATTTCATTTGACAAAAATTAATGTACATTTGACCTTTTAAAATAAACCTTTGAAACATGAAATTACTTGAAGGAAAAGTGGCACTCATCACAGGTGCATCCAGAGGGATTGGCAAAGCCATCGGCCTGAAATTTGCTTCGGAAGGAGCATCTGTCGCATTCAGTGACATCAGACATGACGAACAAATGGACGCTACTGAAGCAGAGATTGCAGCGCTTGGAGTCAGGGCGAAAGGTTATGCCTCCAATGCAGCGTCTCTTGAGGACAGTGAAAAGCTCGTAGAAGAAGTTTTGAAAGAATTTGGCCGCATCGATATACTGGTCAACAACGCCGGCATCACCCGCGACAATCTTATGCTGCGCATGACCGAACAAGACTGGGATGCCGTGATCACGGTGAACCTGAAATCCGCTTTCAACCTTACCAAGGCCGCGCAGCGGGCCATGATCAAACAGCGTGGCGGATCCATCATCAACATGAGTTCGGTGGTGGGTGTGAATGGCAACGCCGGACAGGCCAACTATTCCGCCTCCAAAGCCGGATTGATCGGGTTCACAAAATCCATTGCCCAGGAACTCGGTTCCCGGGGTATTCGTTGCAATGCTATTGCTCCCGGATTCATTGAAACCGAAATGACCCATAAGCTTCCGGATGATGTGCGTGAAGCCTGGATCAAGACCATCCCGCTGAAGCGCAGCGGAAAGCCGGAAGACGTAGCCGATGTGGCCACTTTCCTGGCCAGCGATCTTTCATCCTATGTCAGTGGCCAGGTGATCAATGTCTGCGGCGGCATGAGCACCTAGTCTTTCCGACACAGTAAATGACTTATTTCGCCTGCAGTTCCTGCAGGCGAAATTTATTTTGGAGCGCCCCGGCCCCATTTCCAACTATCAACCGTATCAACCGCCATGTTTTTTGTCCTTTCGAAAATTTTAGGCTACGGTGTCAGACCCCTGGTCTGGGTCATCGTGTTGCTTGCCATTGCACTGTTCCATAAAAACAGCAGGACCCGGAAAAGAAGCCTGGTCGCCTCTTTTGTGATCCTCGTCGTGTTCTCTAACTCTTTCCTTGTAACCAAAATCACAGGATTGTGGGCGGTGAATCCCCAACCAATTGACAGTTGCTATGATGTGGGCATTGTACTGGGAGGGCGCACGGCAACGCTTGACGCAAAATACCATCGCAGAACGTATCACGAAAATGTCGACCGGTTACTGCAGGCGGTGGAACTTTATGAAAAAGGCAGGATCAAAAAAATCCTGATCACCGGCGGAGCCGCCAATCTGATCTACCGCCAGGTAAAAGAAGCCAATTTGATGGATGCATTCCTGAAAAACATAAAAATTCCCGCCTCGGACATTCTGATTGACACGCTGGCAGAGAACACCCACCATAATGCGGAAAATTCCAAATAGATCCTGGTAGTACATCCCGAGCTAAAAACATACCTGCTCATCACTTCTTCGTTGCATATGCGCCGGGCGTTGGGTTGTTTTGAAAAGGTTGGGCTCCGGGTTACCCCCTACCCGACCAACCTGCTTAACTCCGATACCCCATGGAACCTGGAATATCTTTTTGTTCCGGACGCGTCCAACTTTTTGACCTGGGACGGAACCCTGCATGAGATGGTTGGATATTTAACCTATCGGATCAAAGGCTATATTTGATTTATTGAAAAACACAAAAAATGGAAGTTACCTTGTTTTACCTGATCATTGCCATCGTTGTTTTTGACTTCTTGTTTGAAGGCGTGCTGGATTATCTGAACATGAAGCACTTCAGCCCTGTGATCCCTTCCGGTCTGGAGGGAATCTACGAACCCGATAGATACAAAAGGTCACAGGATTATCTGAAAGCCAATTCCCGTGTCGCCATAATATCCTCCACCGTGATGTTTGTGGCGCTCATCGTGGTGCTTTTTGCCCACGGATTTGCGTGGCTCGATAACCTGGCCCGGTCGGAAACCGGAAGTCCCTATTTGAGGACCCTGATATTCTTTGGAGTCCTCGGGGTGGCTTCCACCCTGCTTTCCTTGCCCTTTGACATTTACAGCACTTTTGTAGTGGAAGAAAAATTTGGTTTCAACAAGACCACAAAAAGGACTTTTCTTACCGACAAGATCAAGTCGCTGCTGCTTGGAGCCCTTCTGGGAAGCGCGATCCTGCTCTTTATTCAATGGGCCTTCCGGACCGGAGGACATGCTTTCTGGATCATCACCATCGCCGGCATCGGAACGTTCATGATCTTTATGGCCATGTTTTATACTTCGCTGATCGTACCGTTGTTCAACAACCTCAGGCCACTGGAAGACGGCCCCCTGAAAAATGCCATTCAGGATTTTGCCACCAAAGCGGGATTTCAGCTTCGCAACATTTATATTATGGACGGTTCGAAAAGAAGTACCAAAGCCAATGCCTATTTCAGCGGGCTGGGCCCCAGGAAAAAGATCATTCTGTATGATACGTTGCTGGAAACGCTGGAAACGGATGAAATCGTGGCGGTACTAGCCCATGAAATCGGGCATTACAAGAAGCAACACATCTACAAAGGGCTGATCCTTTCGCTATTGCAGTTAGGGATCATGCTTTTCCTGTTGTATGGCACTTTAAAGAATCCGGTTTTTTCACAGGCGCTGGGGGCTCAGGAAAGTAGTTTTTACCTGGGATTGCTGGCCTTTGGGATCTTGTATACCCCTGTTTCCTTTTTGCTGGGGATCCTGATGAACGTATATTCCAGGAAGCACGAATACCAGGCCGACCATTTTGCCGCACAATATGATTTGGGGGCAAATTTGATCCGGTCACTCATCAAACTTTCGGAATCCAGTCTGAGCAACCTAACACCCCACCCGGCCTATGTCTTTTTTAATTATTCCCACCCCACGCTGATCCAGCGAAAAAAAGCGCTGACAGAGGCCACAGGTCAATAGGTGGAAGGATGAAATGAGAAGAAGGTGAAAATTGTTTTCACGATTATTTTCAGGTCCACCCACCAGCTGGAAACCATGGCATACTGATTATCGAGTGCTATCCGCTCTTCCGGATTATGGATGGTGGTGGAATGAATTTGCCAAAGCCCTGTAATTCCGGCGGGTGCCAAAAAACGATACGCCCATTCATCGGTGGTCAGGTTTTCCGCTTCGTATAACGGCAGCGGGCGATTGCCCACGACGGACATGTTACCCAGCAGGACATTATAAAACTGGGGGATTTCATCCAGATGGAAACGCCGTATGACCTTTCCCACACGGGTGATCCTGGGATCGTCCTTGGCCTTGAAGAATACACGTTGCAGCAACTTGGCCTTTTTCAAACTCAGGTAATAATTTTCACAAATTTCGATGCCATCCATGTGCAGCAAGGCAGAACAGGGTTTCCCCTGCTTACGGCATTCAGGACAAAACTCAAGATCTTTCATCCAGCCCTCGCCTTTCAGGTTGATGGTATATTCGTTGACGGGATACAGCGTCTCCAGTTGCTGATCGGAATGCTGGAACATCGTACGGAATTTGTAAAATGTAAAGATATCGTATCCTTTTCCTACCCGCTGCTGGGAAAAGATCACCGGGCCTTTGCTCTCCAGTTTGATCGCAATGGCAATTATAAGAATCAGAGGAGAAAAAAACAACAGCGCCAATACGGAAAAACCAATATCGAACAAGCGTTTGCCGAACCCTATCTTATAATATTCTGATAAGTCGCAGCTATTATATAATTCGTAGTTTGTCAAGTAGTCTTTATTTCATACAATAAGGTAAATTCAACCTTAATTTTCGCAAAAAACGCACCTTTTTTTGTAATCGGAACCTTGACAATTTTTCAAAAAAAATATTGCCAGCTTTTATGACGAACAAACTTACACAATCCATTCTTCAAAATCAACCAAAAATATCAAATATTTTATATATAACGAATTTTCCGTTTCCTCTCGCATAACATTAACCGGAAGACAGGCTGGGCCTGAGATTCGATGGATGGCCGAAAAGGATTTTGAAGTTATTCGCTTAATATTTCCGATAAAATGAACTGTAATCCAGCTGAGGGAGTCTGGTAAATTTCACAAAATACAACCCGCTGAGCGTATCGGCAGTTCCATTATTCACGACAAAAGAATACGCGATCCCGCTTCTAAAACCAAGGGTGTCATTTCCATTAAGAAACACCGTGGTATGGTTGGTGGGATTGATGAAGCCAAAGGTAGCCTGACTCTGGGTCATGATTTGAATATACCATACGGCACTGTCCTGAAATGTGATGAGGGCCGTCCGATTGCCCTGCAGGTTCAAATCATAAGCTACCTGAAAGGTATCGGGCGGGTTCACAATAGGATTCACGTAGCTGTAGGTAGGAACCGCCAGTTTAATGGGCGTTGGCTTACATCCGGCCACTGTGAAAAAAAAGGCGCCCAGCACCAGGGACCAGAAGACACCCGCTTTGAATCTCATAACCTCTCTTTTCTGCTAAATTACGCATTTTTTCCGTGGCAATTCTTATATTTTTTGCCACTGCCACAGGGGCATGGATCATTTCGGCCGACCTTCTTTTCCACTTTCACCGGCTGCGGTTTGGCCTGTTCCCGGGTATCGGCATCCACCTGCGAAAGCATGTCGCCACGGGCTTCGCGCATCTTTGAGCGATCGATACCGCGGGTGATCTCTGCTTCCCGGAACTGAGCCTGATTGGGATTGTAAATGTCTGCTTTTATCAGGTAAGATCCCACTTCCTGATTGATCTTTTCAATCATTTTCTTGAACAGGTTGAAAGATTCAAGTTTGTAGATCAGCAACGGATCTTTCTGCTCATAGGAAGCATTTTGTACCGATTGTTTCAACTCGTCCATTTCGCGCAACTGTTCTTTCCAGGCATCATCAATGTTGGCGAGCACGATCCCTTTTTCAAAAGACAATGCGATTTCCTTTCCGTTGGTATCCACCGAGCGTTTCAGGTTGGCGATCACCTGGACATGTTTTTGTCCGTCGAAAAAGGGAATGGCAATATTTTCGTACTGACGCTGATTTTCGTAAACATCTTTCACGATGGGGAAAGTCTGGGTGATGAGGTTTTCTCTTTTGGCTAGATAGGTTTTATAGACCTCAGAAAAAACCGTTTCGGTAAGTTCATCCGGGCGCATGCCCAGAAATTCTTTTTCCGTTTTCACGGGTGATTCGCAAGCCAGGATCCTGAGAAGCTGCATCCTGAAATTCTCGAAATCCGAATTTTGCAGGTTCTCGTTGGCGATCTGTTCCACCAGATCATACATCATGTTGGAGATATCCAGGGCCAGCCGTTCACCAAATAAAGCATGTTTACGCCTTTTGTAGATCACCTCACGCTGGGAGTTCATGATATCGTCGTATTCCAGCAGACGCTTCCGGATACCGAAATTGTTTTCTTCCACTTTCCGCTGGGCACGTTCGATGGATTTGGTGATCATGGAATGCTGGATCACTTCGCCTTCATCCAGGCCCAGGCGGTCCATTATGCCAGCGATCCTGCCGGAGCCGAACATACGCATCAGGTCGTCTTCGAGCGAAACAAAGAATTGAGAGCTTCCGGGGTCTCCCTGACGCCCGGCACGGCCCCGCAGCTGACGGTCCACACGCCGCGATTCATGCCTTTCTGTCCCGATAATGGCCAGACCGCCGGCTTCTTTTACACCGGGTCCCAGCTTAATATCGGTACCACGACCGGCCATGTTGGTGGCAATGGTCACCTTTCCGGGCAAACCGGCTTCTTTCACAATCTGGGCTTCCTTAAAGTGCAACTTCGCATTCAGGATGTTGTGTTCGATGTGCCTCCGGTCGAGCATCTTGCTTAACAACTCGGAAGTCTCCACGGAAGTGGTACCAACCAGCACAGGTCGCGTTTCATTGACCAGACGCTCAATTTCATCGATAACGGCCGTATATTTTTCGCGTTTTGTCCTGTATACCAGATCCTCATGGTCTTCCCGGATCACCGGTTTGTTGGTGGGTACCACGACGACATCCAGTTTGTAAATATCCCAAAGCTCGGAAGCCTCGGTTTCGGCGGTACCGGTCATACCGGCGAGTTTTTTGTACATCCTGAAGTAATTCTGCAGGGTGACGGTGGCGTAGGTTTGTGTGGCTGCCTCAATCTTGACGTTTTCTTTGGCTTCGATGGCCTGATGGAGCCCGTCGGAATAACGGCGTCCTTCCATGATACGGCCGGTCTGCTCGTCAACGATCTTCACCTTGTTGTCGATGATAACATATTCCACGTCTTTTTCAAACATGGTGTAAGCTTTCAACAATTGATTAACCGTATGGACCCGTTCCGATTTTACGGAGTATTCGGCAATCATCTCGGTTTTTTTCCTGAGGTATTCCTTATCCTCCAGGCCCTGGCTTTCGAGTTCGGCGATCTTGTCGCCGATGTTGGGCAGGATAAAGAATTCAGGATCGTTATAAGATTTGGTCAGCAGGTCGATCCCCTTTTCCGTCAGGTCCGAGGTATTGTTCTTTTCATCAATAACGAAATACAGTTCATCGTCGATGATGTGCATATTCTTGGCCTGTTCCTGCAGATAGAAACTTTCGGTTTTCTGCATCAGGGCCTTGTTGCCTTCCTCACTGAGGAGTTTGATGAGTGCTTTGTTCTTGGGAAGCCCACGGTAAGCCCGGAAGATAAGATCTCCGGCTTTTTTGGTGTTGTCGGAAGCAGATTTATCCGACAGGAGTTTCCTTGCATCGGAAAGCAGGCTGCTCACCAGATTTTTCTGTGCGTTAAAGAGTTTTTCCACATCGCCTTTCAGCACATCAAATTCGTGTTCTTCGCCGCGCGGTGTGGGTC
>JBJKPL010000196.1:0-9628 GCA_046706345.1 Candidatus Sulfidibacterium sp. | reverse complement strand
GAAACCCTCATTTTTGGGATCATCACCAATCAAAACCCTTGATTTTACTTACTTTCGATGTTGTCTTTAATCACATATCATTAACCTAAAAATCAAAACAATGGCAAACTACGAACAACAGGTAAATGACTTTATGGCAAAAGTCATAGCAAAGAACCCGGGGGAGGTTGAATTTCATCACGCCGTCCATGAAGTTGTAGAATCGTTGATCCCCTTTATTGACGAGAATCCGCATTACAGGGAAGCCAGGATTCTGGAGCGCATGGTCGAACCGGAAAGGGTTGTCATGTTCCGGGTCCCCTGGCAGGATGACAAAGGCGTGATTCAGATCAACCGGGGTTACCGCATCGAAATGAACAGCGCCATCGGGCCTTACAAAGGCGGATTGCGATTCCACCCAACGGTGAACCTTGGGGTATTGAAATTCCTGGCCTTCGAACAGGTGTTGAAAAATTCGCTCACCACACTTCCCATGGGAGGTGGAAAGGGAGGCTCCGATTTCGATCCGAAAGGAAAGTCCGACAATGAGGTGATGCGTTTCTGCCAAAGTTTCATGACCGAACTGCAGCGGCACATCGGTCCGAACACAGACGTACCGGCCGGAGACATCGGTGTCGGAGGCCGCGAAATCGGGTTCCTTTACGGGCAATATAAAAGGCTCCGGAACGAGTTCACCGGCGTGCTAACCGGTAAAGGGCTGGAATGGGGCGGCTCCCTGATCCGTCCGGAAGCCACCGGTTACGGCGCCACGTATTTTGCCGACGAAATGCTCGCTACCCGAGGCGAATCCTTCAAAGGAAAGGTCGTCGCGATTTCCGGATCGGGCAACGTAGCACAATATGCCACGGAAAAAGTGACCCAGCTGGGAGGCAAGGTGGTCACCCTTTCCGATTCTTCAGGATACATCCACGATCCCTCCGGCATCGATACCGACAAACTGAACTATGTGATGCACCTGAAGAATGTGAAACGGGGCCGCATTAAAGAATATGCAGACAAATACAAAGTAGAATATGTTGCCGGAAAACGTCCGTGGGAAGTCAAATGCGATGTCGCCATGCCGTGCGCGACCCAAAACGAGATCAACGAAGAAGAAGCCAAAACCCTGGTTTCCAACGGCTGTTTTGTAGTGAGCGAAGGGGCCAACATGCCCTCCACTCCCGAAGCTGTGCTGGTGTTCGAGAAACATAAAATCCTCTTCGCCCCCGGTAAGGCGGCCAATGCAGGAGGTGTTGCCGTTTCGGGCCTTGAAATGACGCAGAATTCCATGCGTCTGAGCTGGACACGCAAAGAAGTAGACGACCGGCTGCACCAGATCATGAGAGATATCCACAGCACCTGCGTAAAATATGGAAAACAAGGCAGCTATGTGGACTACGTGAAAGGTGCCAATATCGGCGGTTTTGTTAAGGTGGCCGATGCCATGCTGGCTCAGGGTGTTGTTTAAAAACTACGATTTACAGCTTATCAGCACAAAGGCTGTCCGCCGGTGGCGGACAGCCTTCTTTTTTACCCGTGAGCCGGCCCTTCGAAAAATATTCAATCTATTTAAAATCGTTACAAATAATAATTGTATTTTTGCTGAAAACTTTTAGATCATGGTTATCGATAATAATACAGTAGCCCAGGTGGCTTATAAAATATATATCAACGGACCCGAAGGTGAACTGGTAGAATCAGTGGAAGAACAATCCCCCAGAGAAATTCTCATTGGAAGAGACCATCTGATCAGTGGATTTGAAAACGGTCTACTGGGAAAAGGAGTCGGTGCTTTTTCTTTTCAGATAACGCCCGAGGAAGCTTTCGGACCTGTTTTCGCGGAATTAAAAGTTCCCGTTTCGAAAAGTGCTTTTATGGACCAGGGCAGTCTTCGCAGCGATTTACTTTATGTGAATAACGTGATCAACATGCTGGACCAAAATGGCAGACAGTTGCGTGGTGTCATTATGGAAATCGGCGAGGAAGACGTACTCATGGATTTCAACCATCCCTTTGCTGGAAAAGATCTGTTCATAACGGGCAATATTCTCTCCATTCGCACAGCCAGCGAGTATGATCTGGCAGCCCATAGCGGATGTGGTTGTGGCTCGGGAGGATGCGGATGCGGCGGACATCATGATCATCATGCAGAACACGAATCATGCTGTTCAGAACATGGTGAAGAAGGTTGCGAAGTTTGCGGAACACCGGCCGAAAAGCAACAACAAAGCGCCCTTTCCTAATCCCTGGCTTTCTGAACTCGAAATATAGCCGGGGAAAATTTCTCGGTTACTACCGGTAGATTCTCATTTTATCCAGCGCTTCCTGGTATTTCTGAGCATTGATCATGTGTTGAACACTGGTTTTCGAAAAAACATGGGTTCCCGACAGGTCATCCTTGGCACAGAAATACATGTAATCGGTTTTGGCCGGATTCAGCACGGCTTCCACGGATGAAATGGATGGCATGCAGATCGGTCCCGGGGGCAATCCCCGGTGGATGTATGTATTATAGGGAGAGTCGACCTTTTTCTGCGCGTTCAGTACCCGGTGAATGTTATAATCTCCCAAAGCGTAGATCACCGTAGGATCGGCCTGCAGGCGCCATCCCATATTCAGCCGGTTCAGGTATACCGAAGCAATCTCAGGTTTTTCAGCATTGTGGTTGGTTTCTTTCTGCACGATGGATGCAAGCACCACCGCCTGTTCCGGGCTCAATCCCTGCTCTTTCGCCTGTTTTCTCCTTTCAGGATTCCAGAATTTCTGATATTCCTGATACATTCTTTCCACAAACTCTTTGGCGGTAATGGTCCAGTAAACCTGATAGGTATTTGGAATAAAGATCATCGGAACAGTATACTGGTTCAATCCCATCTTGGCTATAAACGCACTGTCAGTCAAAAGCTGAACAATGGCGGCGGAATCGGGTTCAATCTGCCGTCCTATTTTTCCCGCCAGATCATAAATGGTACGCACATTATTAAAGGTCAGTTTGACAGGGCTTTGCTTTCCGGACCGCAACAAATCGATCAGCTGGTTGTTGCTCCATCCGTTGTAGATCACATAATGCCCGGGTTTGATGAGTTTGGGCAATTTCTTTTGCCCTGCCCACCATTCAAAACTTTTCCGGTGGATGATCAGACCCCGGGAATAAAACTCATGTTTTAGCTGACCAAAGGTAGCACCTGACGGAATGTTGATGCCCACGGGTTTTCCGTCGGGGGTCCACACATTCGGTTCGTTGACAACACCATAGAGGAGGTACCCGGCCCCGGCAGCGGCCAGGATCAGGACCAGTAATATTCGTGTGGTCCACTTCCGCATGGGGTTTTTCTTTTTCCTTCCCTGTGAATACTGCGAATAATAATAAGACATAATGCTCCGTAGGTTTTAATTTAAATTACCTTTATTAAACGTAAAATTAATGGTCATTGATATATTGCAGCAAATATTCTCCGGTCCAGCTGCCATCTTTGGTATTCCAGTCGCGTTTAAATCCTGCCATAATAAACCCCCGTTTTTCAAACAATTCCATACTGGTTTCATTGTCTTCTTCCACGTTACAATAAAGCTGATGCAAATGTAAATGTTTAAAAGCATAGTCTACAAGGAGATCCAGCGCCATGCCAGCCAGGCCTTTTCCGCGGTAGGGTTTGGTGAGCACGATCCCGACACCGCCGCGTCGGTTCTGCAAATCCAGGTCAAACAGGTCAATGGTTCCGATGGGTTGAGAATCATTGAGATGTTCGATCACAAAACGAATTTGACGGGATGCGGCAATGTCCTGTTTGTCGACCGAAAAAACATATTGCTCCAGATCATAACGCGAATACGGAACTGTGGTCTGGGTAACATGCCAGAGCTCCGGATCGTTCTCCAGATCAAAGAGAAAATCCACGTCAGCGGGCTCCACGGCCCTGAGTTTTATGACATCATTCTTCAGCATCCTGCAAATTTCAGCATTTCCGGTAACAAAAGCACCGTTTTTCAAAATTTTTTCGGAGAAAAACAAAATTCACAATAAAACCTAAAGACCAGGAAAAAAATTACCTCGGGGCATGATTTTTGCTGATTTCTTTCACCGGGTTCTCTGAAATTTTTTGTACTTTTACAGAAAACCCGTTGTTTGTTCTGAAACCCCGCAAGGTTTCTTTTTTAAGAACAAACCTGGGTAAAAATTTGAATACTAATCTTAAAAAATCAAGCTATGAGTGACCGTTGTTCAAATTCAGGATTTGCCTTTTTCTCAGGCATTGTATTGGGTGCAGCCATCGGCGGCCTGATCGGACTATTATACGCTCCTGAAACGGGAGAAGAAACACGCAAAAAAGTAACCGAAAAGACCAAGGAAATTTCCGACGATCTTCTGGACCGTTTTGACGATCTGAAAGAAAACGTCTCCGAAATTCTGGACGAAGTAAAAAAAACGGGTAACCAGGTTATCGCTGACGTTAAGAAACCGCTTAAAAAGAGCTAATCCGTTTTCGGATACAAGAATTGAATACGCTGCATGGAGGTTTCGCTCCATGAGGTGTAGTCTTTTGGGATCACCTGCCCTTAAACCCATCGTATGGAACAGCAAAACGACATCAAAGAGACTTTAAAATCCACACTTGACGAAGTCAAAAAGTATTTCGATCTGCAGCTGGAGTACAATAAAGTACTTTCACGAAAGAAGCTTACCGAAATAACCGGTAAGCTGATCCTGAGCATTTTGCTTTTCGGGGCTTTTGTTTTTGTCAGCCTGTTCCTTTCGCTGGCTTTTGTCAACTGGTATGCCGCCGAGGTGGGTACCCGAACCGAGGCCTTCCTGATCGTGACATTGGTTTACCTTTTCCTGGCCCTGCTGTTGTTCGCATTCAGGGAAACCTTGATCTTCTCGCCGCTGCGGAAATTCTTTATCCGGAACTTTTCCAGCGTGGATGAAAAGGAGTTTTTTGCTGGTCAAACCTATGCCGATGCCCGGTCCACTGAAAAATATATCGGATTCCTGGAAAAACAAAACAAGAAGCAGGAACACATCCTTCAGGAAAAATTTAAAGATGTGGAGGACCACCTCAACTGGGTGAACATTACCAAAAATGCGGTTTCCACTTTCCTGCAATCTGTTTCGGCCTTTACCACCGTTTTCAAAGCCGCCTATAAATTCGGCAGACGGATCGCAGAAAAAAAGCGGCGTAAAAAATTAAGGGAAGACTATTAAATAAAAAACGGGGCCTAAAAAGCCCCGTTTTTTATGGTATCCTCTTCAGATCCTCATATCGTCATAATGTCTTTTTCTTTGGCCAGGAACAGATCATCGGCCTTTTGAATGTACCGATCCGTCACTTTCTGTATTTCATCGGTTAATCGTTTTACCTCATCTTCGGGAAGTCCGTCTTTTTCCAGCTGTTTGGCTTCATCGTTGGCGATGCGTCGTGCATTTCGGATCCCGACTTTGCTTTCTTCGTTGATGTGCTTTGCTCTTTTCACCAGCTCAATCCGGCGCTCTTCGGTCAACGGTGGAACCATGATGCGAAGCTGGGTACCTTCGTTGGTTGGGTTGAAACCCAGGTTGGCGGCCAGAATTGCCCGCTCAATATCCTGAAGCGTATTTTTGTCAAAGGGCTGGATGACGATGGAATGAGGATCCGGGGTATTGATATTGGAAGTCTGCTCAATGGGCGTCGGTACCCCATAATATTCTACCCGTAGTCCGGACAGCATCACCGGGCTGGCTTTCCCAGCCCTGATTTTTTGAAGTTCAATTTCCAGATGATGAAGGGCATGTTTCATATTCTCTTCAGCACCTTCCAGAACTATAACAGCATCATCGCTCATAACCTAATTTATTTTTATGCCACAAATTTAACAATTCTATCCAATTGCGAAGAAACCCCTGATTTTTTATCATTTTTTCAAGCCGGATCCGTGGGCCATCCCCCCCACTCCATCGGCTGATAAAACGGCCTCCTTCTTACATTTATTACTGTATTTCAGATAATTAAACACTATAACAAAAATGAAAAGAATTGCTATCTTTGTTCAAAACATTGCATCATGGAAGAAGGTTTGGTGGTATGGTTCAAGGAAGCTTCTGTTTTTCAAAAAAATAAGCTGGTTTTATCGAATGTCAATCTGAAACTGGAAAAGGGAGAATTTGTGTATCTGATCGGGAAAACCGGAAGCGGAAAATCAAGCCTGTTACAGACCCTTTATGCGGGTATCCCGGCCAGTGGAGAAGTTACTTCAGTATGTGGTTACGATCTGAAAACCATACGTAAAAGGCAGGTCCCTTTTCTGAGGAGAAAGCTGGGAATCGTCTTTCAGGACTACCAGTTGCTGAGCGACCGGTCGGTTCAGGACAACCTGAAGTTCGTTTTAAAAGCCACCGGATGGAAAGACAAAGCCGCCACCTCGGAAAGGATCATGGAGGTCTTGTCGGAAGTCGGACTGATCGCCAAACTCAACGCCATGCCGCATCAGTTGTCGGGTGGAGAACAACAACGGGTTGCCATTGCCCGTGCCATCCTGAACAAACCCGAACTGGTGCTGGCGGATGAGCCTACGGGCAACCTCGATCCGGCCACCTCCAATGAAGTGATGCGTATTCTGAACAAGATCTGCGAAAGCGGCACTGCCGTGCTGATGGCAACGCACAATTACAACCTGATACAGAAATTTCCGGGAAGAATCGAGAAATGCGGCGAGGGCACCGTTATCCCGTCAGGAAATCATGAGAATTAGCTGCCGCGCATAGGTTCCGTTATTGTAAAAATCTCCCAGTATTTTTTCCCTTTCGGCTTTCATTGCCGGGGTAAAATCTTCTTGTAGCAGGCGGACAATCTGCTTTTTGATCTTTTCAGGATCATTTTCCACAACGCATAATGTATCAAGCCGGCTGCCACTCAGCATGGGATCGTTTACCAGGCAGAAACGGCCGTTGTATAAGCTGTTCAGCAGCTTTAATTTCAGTCCGGTGGCCTGGAATGTGACCGCAATATTGATGTGTGCCTGCCGGATCAGCTCCTTCAGTTCCTGTTCATCAGGGTTTACAACCAGCTTTGCCTGTGGCGATTGACGGATCAGATTCACCAGGTACCGTGGTGGATTGGAGCCGGCAATCACGAAAGGAACCGCGAAATCCCTGAATACATTCGTCAGCAGGAATCGCACGGCATTTGCATTTTCCGGAACGGACAACTTGCCATGGTAAAGAACATATTCGCCCCTTCCGGTTTGACTTTCCACCTTGCGGTGGGGATGAAATGCCGGGATCAACGCCACATTGTCAAATCTTTCTGCAAAATATTGATAATCACGTGAAGAAATGGCCAGCACTCGATGGGCTTTGGCCAGATTTTTTTCAAAACGCGCCAGCTTGAGCGACTCATTGTAAAAGAAATATTTTTTGAAGGGATCATTCTCGACCCGGGAAAGGTTCAGGTAATAATCATGTTCAATATTATGGGCCCGCACCAGCATCTTCCTGCCTTTCAACCTTTTGTCCTTCAGCAAAATCGCGGTATGCAGGCCTTCCATCAGGATGGGATGATCATCCTGCAGGAGATTGTTCACCAGCCTTTCCGAGCTTCGGGTGCTGACAATATAAGGCAAACTCTTAAAAAGATGCGTCTTGGAGATATCCCGTTTGTAATAATGTACCCGGTGGAAGGTTTTTTCAAGTGTTTCTGCACTGCCCCGTCCGTACTCAAAGCAGTGCAAATGGACTTTTACTCCTTGTTTCGCCAGCTCCAATGCTTTATAATACACATCGATCACACCGCCATAATCCGCCGGCAGCGGGACATCGAACGATACAATATGGAGATGGATGTCAGACATAAGCGCTCAGGACTTTATTAATTTTAAGGGATTCTTTTTCCCAGTTCAACGCTTCCCGGGCCTTTTTGGTATTCTCACGCCAGATTTTTAATTGTTCCGGGTGCGCGAAAACTTCGCTCAGTTTTCCGGCAATCTCCCGCGGGTCATGGCTCGGAATAAAAGTCCCCACCTTATAGGTTTCGATGAGTTTTTTCAATTCCACCAGCTCCGATGCCAACACCGGGATCCCCGCATGAATATAGTCGAAAATTTTGTTGGGCAGACTGTACCGGTAATTGATATTGTTGTCTTTGTCCAGCGAAACCCCAAGGTCAGCAGCCGCGGTATAGGCCATCATCTTATCATACGGAAGCCGGGGTTTGAAAATGATTTTTGAGTCCAGATCCAGGGTGCGTGTCATTTGTTTCAATGTTTCCATCACATCGCCATCACCTATGATCAGCAACAGCATAGAGTCCGGCACAAACTGCATGGCTTCCACCAGCTCTTCGGCGCCCCGGTGAACGTTGATGCCGGAGCCCTGGAGGAGGAGGATGTTTTTGTCTTCCGGCAAGCCCAGTGTTTTTCTGTCCGGTTTGGGGATTTCCCGGAGTATTTCGGGTACGTTCCGAACCACCTCCGGCCGCACCCCGTATTCTGATTCATACAGACCGGCAATGGAATCGCTGACCGTGATTGCGTGCTTCAGCCGTGGAAAAATGAACCTTTCTACAAGCTTCCAGGCACCTTTTTTCAAAGGATGGTGCTCCAGTTCCGGCACCCCGGTAAAATATTCGTGGCTGTCGTAAACCAAAGGCCACTTTTTGATTTTGGCGATCAGATAATTCGGTAAAAGCGTATCCAGATCGTTGGACCACAGCATGTCCGCACGATGCGAAAGCAGGAAAATAAAAAGCCGGATTTGAAATTCGAGATAAAAAAGCGGACCTTTCGAAAAAACCAAATGCATCCGGCTGACCGCATACGGCCTGGAATCCATGACAGGGCTGGTTTTTAACCGGCGCCCAACCAGCAATATATCATACCCCTGGTCGCCGAGACTGCGGCATACTTTTTTCACCCTTTGATCGGTAACCAGATCGTTGATAACGGAAACTATGACTCTCTTTGCCAACGGAATACTTCAGTTTAGGTCCACAATGGATTTTCCTCCGGATCACGGTGTTGCCACCGTAAGCCGGCCTGGACAAATTTAGAAGATAATAAGCAAATATCCTGATAAAAAGGTATTTATTTCAGCCCTCGGAGAAGCTTGCCGACATTTAAAGAAACCAGGAACAAAAACATTGCCCGTTTCCTTGTTGAATCTTGCTATATTTGCCCACAAATCAAACAGTAAATTCAAGGATGAAAAAGTTTTACAGGGTGTTGGCTTATGCGCTGCCGTACTGGAGTTCCGCGTTGATGAATTTTATCTCGAACCTTCTCACCATTGTCTTTTCCCTGTTCTCTTTCGCCTTGTTGGTTCCCTTTTTGAATTTACTTTTCGGAATGCGGAAATTGGTTCTGGTGAAGCCGGAACTGCACCTGAACACCCATTCCATGCTGGACTTCCTGAATTATTATATCAGCCAGATCATCCAACAACATGGAAAGATCCAGGCGCTGATTTTTATCTGTGGTGTTATTCTGGCCTCTTTCCTGCTGCGGAACCTGGGACGCTTTTTTGCCATGTTTTTCATGGCTTCCGTTCGTACGGGCGCCATCCAGGGTATTCGTGACGAGATCTATTCCAAGTTGCTGGTATTACCACTTTCCTTTTATTCTCAAAACAAAAAAGGCGACCTGATCTCCCGGATCACCACCGACGTGCAGGAAGTGGAGT
>JBJKPL010000195.1:0-12549 GCA_046706345.1 Candidatus Sulfidibacterium sp. | reverse complement strand
TGGACCAAAAGGAACTGGACAGAGTCAGGGCCCACTCCTTGAATTTTGAAGTTGTGAAAGCGTTTCCTTCTTTTCATGTTACGGGGCTGAACGGTACTTTTTTATACAGAAAAACCAGGGAAAAAGCGCTCAAAAAAAGATATATTATTAAATTGCAGTAATTTAAAAAAAGTTCCATGAAGCTTTCCGTCATTCTTCCTGCTTATAATGAAGAGAAAACCATTCTTCTGATCCTGGATCGGATTCATTCCGTGCTGTTACTGGAGGGGATTGAAAAAGAAGTGGTGGTTATCAACGATTGTTCTGTCGACAAGACAGAAGCATTGGTTTTGAAATATCAGGAAGAACATCCGGAACTGGAGTTGAAATATTTTAAAAATACCGTAAACCAGGGGAAAGGAGCGTCCATTCACCGGGGAATTGAAGAGGCGACGGGAGATTTTATCGTAATCCAGGATGCGGACCTTGAGTATGATCCGCGGGAATACAATGCGCTTTTGAAACCCATGCTGGAAGGTTTTGCCGACGTGGTATATGGCTCGCGGTTTATGGGCGGCAACCCGCACCGCATCCTGTTCTTCTGGCATTCCGTCGGGAACAAACTGCTGACAACCTTGTCGAATATGTTTACCAACTTAAACCTTTCCGACATGGAAACCTGCTACAAGCTGTTCCGTTCTCAACATCTAAAGTCATTGCTGCTCAAGGAAAAACGTTTTGGCTTCGAGCCGGAGGTGACGGCCAAAATGGCCCGGATCCCGGGAATACGCATCTATGAAGTGGGAATATCCTACTATGGACGTACGTATCAGGAAGGTAAAAAAATCGGTTGGACCGATGGATTTCATGCCATTTATTCCATTTTCCGGTACAACCTGTTCGACCGGAAGTTTTTGAAAAAATAGTGTCTGTCGTAAAACAGAGTCTGTTCCCTGCGAATAATTGTTTTGTGCTCAGACAATCTTGTAAAAATGAAAAAGCATTTTGTCACGCTGAGCATCGGTATTGTTCTGCTGACGGTCCTGGTCACGGATCTCAACACAAAGATCTATCGGCAGCCGGGGCGTGTCATTCAGTGGGATGTGATCGATTATTACGGTTATCTGCCTGCTGTTTTCATTTATCACGATATCACCCTGCAATTTCAGGATCATTATAAGGGACCTCACCATTTTGTTTTCTGGGCAAAAAAGACGGCAACCGGAAAATACGTCTTTAAAATGACCATGGGACTGTCGTTTCTTTATGCACCTTTTTTTCTGGTGGCAAATCAGTTGGTGACTCATTTTGGAGCTGATTCGGGCGGATATTCCTGGCCCTACCAGCTGGCCATTGTTCTGGCAGCCTTGTTCTACCTGGCGCTGGGACTGATCCTGCTGGCCAAAGTGTTACGGTTTTACTTTTCAAAGCGGATCACAGGATTCACACTATTGGTCCTCGGGCTCGGCACCAACCTTTTCTGGTACAGCAGTCTGGAGCCCGGCATGCCGCATGTGTATGATTTTGCCCTGGCATCCGCTTTTCTTTATCTGACGATCCTCTGGTACCAGAAGATCAGCGTTGGGAGGTCGGTGCTTTTGGGCGTTGTCCTGGGATTGCTCACCCTGATCCGGCCTGTCAATGTGCTTTTCGCGCTCTTTTTTCTGTTTTTTGGAATACAAGATGACGGTTCTGTAAAAAGAAGATGGGATCTTTACAAAAGAAAATTCCATTATCTGATCCTAATAACCGGTGTTGCATTTCTGGTCTTGATACCCCAGATGATCTACTGGAAAACGGTGACCGGCAGCTGGATTTATTATTCCTACGGAAACCAGGGATTTTTCTTTTTAAATCCGCACCTGACGGATGTTTTGTTCAGCTTCCGTAAAGGATGGTTCATTTATACGCCGGTGATGATGTTCACCGTGCCGGGCATCTATCTTTTGTTTAGAAATTACAAAGCTTTCTTTCTGCCGGTTTTACTACTGCTGGCGGTTTATCTTTATGTGGTGTCGTCGTGGTGGTGCTGGTGGTACGGGGGAAGCCTGGGCCAGCGCGAGCTGATCGATGTCTATCCGTTGATGGCCCTGCCATTGGCGGCTGTGATCCATTGGGTTTTAAAACAAAAATCGTTGGGACATTCTCTGGCAGGCCTGCTGGTTCTGTTGTCTGTTGTGCTGGGATTGTTTTACAATGTGCAATATTATTATGGTGCCATTCACTGGGATTCCATGACGCGACAGGCTTATTTTAATTCCTTTGGCAGGGTCCATCCTTCCTCTGGATTTCAGAAACTGCTCAAATCGCCTGATTATGATCGTGCCCTCCGTGGATTGCCTGAGGAGACCCATGTGCAGAAGGAAACCCTGGAAGAAGTGATCCAACGGATCAAAAACGATAAAAACTGGGCTCATTTGGTAAAGGAAAAAGCTTTAAAAAGGAATATTCCTTTGGATTCCATGTTGAAACTGGATGCCAAATACGTACTTGAAAATGAAGATAAGAAGTAAGTCGGAAAAGGAGCAGTTGCTGGTTTGGGGTTTTTTGTTTGCTTTTTTAGCGGCAGCTGTTATTGTAGTTTTCAGCACAGATAATTCATTCGGTGGGGGAGACCCGATCTCGCATTACAAGATCGCCCACTGGGCGTGGAAATACCCGAAGTTGTTTCTGGATGTTTGGGGAAAACCGGTTTTCACCCTCCTGATTTCCCCCTGGGCACAATTCGGAATGAACGGTGCCAGAATTTACAACATTGTCGCCGGGATGATCACCGCCTGGCTGGCGTGGAAGATCTGCAAACAATTCGATCTGGAAAATTCCTGGCTTGCACCGGTGTTCATTTTGTTCATTCCCATTTATTTTGTGCTGATGTTTACTTCCCTCACGGAAGTGACTTTCAGCCTTTTTCTCACCTTGTCGCTTTTTCTCTTTTCCAGGGATAAACTGCTTTGGTCAGGGATCGTGTTGTCATTCCTTCCGTTGATCCGGACTGAAGGAATTGTCCTGTTTCCTCTGTTTGCCGCTGCTTTTTTAATGAAAAGAAAATATACTGCCGGATTTTCCCTGACTGCCGGATTTCTCATTTTCAGTCTGGCCGGACTTTTTGTGTATCATGATTTCTGGTGGCTGATCACCAGAAATCCCTATAATGGGAGTGCGGCGGGTATTTACGGACATGGCGTGCTGCTTCATTTTGTTTACAAATTACCGGCGATCCTGGGATATCCAATCACTTTTTTATTTCTGGCTGGATTTATAATTCTGACTTTAAGGTGGCTGAAGGACGGTAAGGGCAGGTTTAACGAATGGTTTTATTTTTTAATGCTGATTCCGGGTTCGTTTCTGATTTATTTTGCCGCCCATTCTTATGTCTGGTGGAAAGGCATTGGAAATTCGCTGGGCCTTATCCGGGTGATTGGCGCTGTTGCTCCCGCGGCAGCCATTACAGCAGTAATTGGGTTTGATAAAATTCTGGTCCATTTGAAAAAAACATCGGGTCTTCTGATGTGGCCGGCTGCGGTGGCTTTGATACTTTGGATTGCCGTTATCGGAATAGGGACAAATCAAAAAAGCTTTGAACTATCACCTCCGGACCGGCTCATGAATCAGGCGGTTACTTTTGTGAAAAGCCGGCACCTCCAGCATGAAACCATTTATTATTTTGATCCCTATTTTATTTTTAAGCTCGGGGCTGATCCATACGGAGGAAAGGTAAGACAATGGAATCCAAGGGGAAAGGACCCTGTGACAGATTTGCCGGGACAAAGCATTATTGTTTGGGACGCCCATTTCGGTCCCAATGAAGGAAACATGCCGTTGGGAAAACTGGTAAAAAACAATCGGCTGCGCTTGCTGAAAAAAATTGAGCCGCCCCAACCTTTTCAGGTACTGGGCGGCTACAATTATGCGATTTATATTTTTCAAAAACTTCCAGCTGCCAAACAAGGTTTGAGTCGGGAAGTTTCTTCTGCTGAAAACTAGGGAGCTACATCCAAAATCACGAAAGTATTCGGTTTCATTTTTGGCCACCGCTGACCTTTCTGACGGGGGAAGAACACTGCCGTCGGCAGGTAGATATGGTGTGTTTTAGGATCGACGATGTTGGTACGTGCGCCGGATTCTGTAGGTACCTGGGCCAGCACTTTGAAGCTGTCGCCATTTTCCTGAACCACGGTCAGCGTGCCTTCTCCGTTAGAGCTGTACGCCCTTTGCAAACCCGGGTCAAAACCGGCTCCATCGGTATGTCCGCCGGTAGGTACCGTGGCCACTACTTTTTCTTTTTGGGTATCAAAAACAACCATGATCTTGTTCCTGCAAACCGAAAATAGCTTGTGGTGCGCAAAATCGGCAGCCAGCCCGCTGGGTTCTTCACCGGGCGCAATGGACCAGGTATGTAAAACCTTCAGGGTCTTGGTATCGATGCATGAAAGCATGGATTTATTTTCAATGTTCACGTAGATCTTTCCGTTGTCATTGGTTACCGCAAATTCGGGATTTCCTACCAACGGGATGGTTTTCACCACTTTTTCGGTGTTGGCATCGACCACGGTAATGCAATCGCTGTGCCCGTCAAAGGCGAAAACTTTGTTGCTGAAAGGATCGTAGAGGATACAATCCGGATTGGCGCCGGTAACCTTTACCTTCTTCATGATCTTGAAAGTTTTCAAATTAAAAACGGCCACAACGGAATCCCGTCCGCTGGAAATGAAACCTTTGTTCAGTTTTGGCGCCAGCGTGACGCCATGTACGCCGTCCAATCCGTTCATGGTGGCGATCACTTTTCCCGATTGGGCATTGACGACCTGCACCATGTTTCCGTGTGAAACATACAGGTTCCCCTGTGCATCCACATTCAGATAATCCCAGAAACTATTGCCGGGAACATGAATTTTCTTCACAATGTGATAACGACTGTTGTTTTGGGCATAACCTGCCACTGCCACAGCCAGAAAAAGAAACAAGAAGAATTTTTTCATTTTTTGAAATTTTTGAATTGAAATTATGAGGGTATTTCTCTCATTTTATCTTGATACGTTTAGATATTCTTTGCTTAACTGATCATATACCGACATTTTCGGTAGCACAACCAGATTTTTTCCCTCCATCTTGAAGAGTCCGCTGCGCGCATTGAGCGGTTCCCAAATGAAAGAACCTTTTCCCATATGGTCGGGAAGCCCAAAGATAATATTGTTCACCAGTTTTTTGTACTCCGAATATTCGGCGACCATCAGCGGTTTGTGATAGATCTTCAGCAAATCGTTCAGATTGTTCTTCAGATCTTCCGGCGTTCCATGCCATTGCGGGTAGTACGAAAGCCCGATTGCATCGAACTGTACTCCGCGGGCGATCATGTTGTTGAGCCAGAACCGGGCTTCCTGATTTTGTCCGCCCAGGGCAAGATGAACCATCACCACGATATTGGGATTGACGGATTTTACACTGTGATAGGCTGCTTTCAGCAGGGCTGCAAGCTGATCGGGATGACTGATGGAGCCGTCGGGCCAGAGCATGCCGTGGTTGATCTCGTTGCCGATCTGAACCATGGCAGGAAGCGTTCCCTGATGTTTCAGCGCCAGCAAAACATGGGTGGTGTATGTCTGCACGGAATCCTTCAGTGCGGCGAAATCCAGGTTTTTCCATGCCAGCGGAATATTTTGCTGCTGCGGGTCAGCCCAGTAATCGCTGTAATGGAAGTCCAGCAAGAGTTTCATGCCGGCATCTTTCACTCTTTTGGCCATCGCCAGGGTATGGTTCAGGTCACAAAAACCTTTCTCCGGTGAATAGCCTTTGGGATTGGCAGGATTGACAAAGATCCGGAGCCGTATGTAATTCATGCCATGTTCTTTCAACAGCCTGACGGCATCGACCGGTTTTCCGTTTTGATAAAATTTAATGCCCCGGGCTTCCATCTGTGGCAGAAAAGAAATGTCAGCACCGATAATTTTATCGATTTTTACGGTGGTAGGCTTCAACTGCCCCGGTTTGGGTTTCATCAGATGAAAATCTGCCGGAAGAGTAAAGATGGTACTGTTGCCTTCCCATAGCTTTCCCGATTTGGCTGTGATTTTGATGTGGTCGGGTTTGGTGCCCGCCACAAAAATCAGGTTTTCAATACCCTTTTTCAGCTTACACGCATAATACTTTTGACCTTTCGCATCGGTAAGCATTTTTACAGGACGGCCTTCAGCCGTGGTAAGGGTGGCATCTCCGTCCACATAAAGCCTGACGGAATCCGCAGCAGAAGTAATTTCTCGTCCGGCGCTGTCGCGCACAGCAATCCGGACTCTGGCATGATCGTGACCATTGGCAAGCAGTGTTGTGCTGTAGCAGGTCAGCATCACCGAAACCGGCTTTCCGTTCTGAACCTGATAAGCAGGATTGAGCGCTCCGGCCTGAAGCGAAAATACTGGCAAAACCAATAAAATGCCCAGGAATAGAATAAAATTTTTAAATCTCATAACAGTGATATTTTTAAATAAAGAATTGTAGAACTGTATTTTGATCAAACAACCCCAAGGTGCCACGTTGTTTAACAATAGGCCGCAAGGTAGCCATTATGGCAATATTTCAGGCATTTCCTAAGGAATATCTCCGTTTCGGTTGTCTTTGTGGGTAGTAATCCGTCGAATGAACAGGGAGATATGGCTTGGGTTGGAATTGCAGGATTTGTTAAACAATCTAAAATCAGTCAATCAAAAAAATCTTCTTTCGGGATATTCTTTAATTTTGTTAGGCTATCTGATACTCATGAAAATAATTTAAACAGATCCGATCATGGAAAATAAAATATTGAAAGAGCATACGGCTGTGGTGGTCATTGACTTGCAGAAAGGAATTGTGGCCATGCCCACGGAACCCTATCCCTCTAAATTGGTGATAGAAAATTCGGTAAAAATCATTGAAGCAGCGCGAAAGAATAAAATGCCGGTTTTCCTGGTTCACGTAACGCCGTCTGCTGATGGCAAAGATGCCCTCCATCCTGTTGTTGCCAGCACATTTAGCTTCGACAGGCCGACGGACTGGGCCGAATACATTCCGGAACTCAACATCCAGCCAACCGATTTCCTCATTACCAAACGGCAATGGGGTGCATTTTACGGAACCGAACTGGACCTGCAGCTCAGAAGGCGCGGTATCGACACGATCATTCTTTGCGGTATTGCAACCAATATGGGTGTGGAGAGTACGGCAAGGTTTGCTTTTGAGTACGGTTACAATCAGATCTTCGCCGAAGATGCCATGGCCGCCCGCTCCGAAGCCATGCACAATCACCCCATTCAATACACTTTCCCGCGTATGGGCCTTGTGATGAAGACGGTGGAGGTACTTGAGAACCTGAATTCCTGAGATTGAGGTTCAGCACCGGAGTGCACTGTTTTTTGGGGAGTAGAGCAGGTTGATGGCCTTCCTCCAGATGGGTTTTTCGGCGGTGGGTCTCACTTTCAAAGTTCTCCTGATTTTGTTTTTCTACCTTGGGAAATACCATACCAATCCTTCTCGGATTCTTCACTTAAGGGTTTTTAAACCACAATTTTATTAGGAGGTCTTAACAATAAATGGAAAAAATTTCCGTTATTTGAGGAAAATTATTAAGACCCTTTCCTTTAGAATTCAGCTAAAAAGTGCTGCTGATGAGAAGATTTTTACTAGGTGTGATCATAAGTTTGGTATATGCCGTTTCGGCATATGGACAATGCGGCACAACAGCCAAGTTTGGATATTCCTATATCGGCTGTAGTGAGATCCAGTTTTCAGATTCATCGACTACGGCCTCAAATTACAAGCTGGTCCAATGGTACTGGAATTTCGGTGATGGCGATACGGCCATCGGACCTAAGGTGAAGCACAACTATCTTCCTGGTTTCACCGGAACCGTTAAGCTGGTGGTGATCGCGGAAGATTCGCTGGGAACGCAATGTAAAGATTCAACCACTCAAAATATCAGCGTGCGGACGCTTCCCAATGTTTATATTGCCAGCGATCCCAACCCCGCCTGTTTAAATGCGGAGCCGCTGTTTACCGGTACCTCCAATCATCCCATCAAAAGTTGGCAGTGGATCTTCGGTGACGGGGATACCGTGAATATTGCCAACCCAGTTCATCAATACGCAGACACCGGTTCCTACAATGTGATCCTCCAGGTGGTGGATAGCTCGGGCTGTTCCAATCAAAACAGTACTGTTTACATTCAAAAGATCGTTCCGGTGCCTACGGTGGATTTCACCTGGAGTCCCACGCATCCCACCACTGCCGATAATATCCAGTTTAATGGCACCAGCGATGCCACCACAACGGCCACTTCCATCACCTGGCACTGGAATTTTGGCGACGGCGATACCGCCAATGTTCAAAATCCGACACACAACTACACGGTGGCGGGTCAGGATACGGTGACTTTATCCATTGAGGTGAATGGGATCTGCACGAACTCGGTGACCAAAATTTTGACCGTTAACCCGCTGCCTAACGTAAATTTCACATACGCTTATCAGTCCTGCAGCCGGATCCAGTTTACGGACATGTCAACGGCTTCTTCAAAATATACCCTCACCAAATGGTTTTGGAATTTTGGCGACGGCGATACGGCAACCGGTCCCATCGTGGCTCACACTTTTACCCCAGGAGCCAATGTTAACGTGACCCTGGTTGTTTCGGCCCAGGATTCGCTGGGTAATATCTATCAGGATTCGTTAACCAAAAATATCAGTATTCGGACCCTGCCCACCGTTACCATTCAGAGTTCACCCAACCCGGCCTGTTTGCAGATCGCCCCTCAGTTTGTTGGCACTTCCAATCATCCCATCAAAAGCTGGCAGTGGATCTTCGGTGACGGGGATACCGTTAATGTGCAGAATCCGTTGCATCAGTATGCGGATACGGGTACCTACAATGTGATCCTGCATGTGGTGGATACATCGGGATGTGCCAACGACACGGTTTATGTTCAGCGCATTGATACAAATCCCCAGGTGGATTTTACCTGGACCCCGGATCCTGCTACCACGGTGGATAACATACAGTTCAACGGGTCGAGTACTTCCACCTCGGGAGCAACCACCGTTTCCTGGCATTGGGATTTCGGTGACGGCGATACCGCCAATGTTCAGAATCCTACCCATCGTTACAGCGTGGCGGGTCAGGATACGGTTACTTTAACAGTGGTGATCAACGGCGTTTGCACCTCCAGTGTGACAAAAGTGGTCACGGTAAATCCTTATGTCATTCCGAACTTTTCCTATTCGGTTTCCTGTCTGAATGATATGACCTATTTCACTGATTCTACGGTGACGGAAAGCGGGATCTCCATCAAAACCTGGAAATGGTACTTCGGTGATGGTGACAGTACCATCATCAATAGCCCAAACAGTCCGAATACCACCCACACGTATGTTACCAAGACTACTTATCCCGTCACCCTTGTAGTGGTTACCGACAGCGGGTTCCAACGCAGCGTGACCAAAAACATTACGGTTGTTTCCAAACCGACGGCGTTCTTTATTTTCAATGATACGTGCTATACCTATCCTACGCGTTTCACCGATCAATCCAACACCAACGGCGGTTCGGCCATCACCCAATGGCACTGGACCTTTGGTGACGGTGACTCGGCCAGCGTGCGGGATACCACCCATACCTATGCTTATCCCGGAACCTATCCCGTGACCCTGTATATTCAAAATGCCGATGGCTGTCGTGATACGGTCCAGCGAACCGTGGTAATGGATTCATTGCCCGTTGTGGATTTTACCATGTCAACGGATACAATCTGTCAGGGATCGTCTGTGAGTTTTGTGGGGCAAGGCACCGATATCAGATCCTGGAACTGGGACTTCGGCGATGGCGGGACCTCCACCTATCAGCAAATTGCCCATACTTTTAATACCCCGGGACTGGACACGGTGACCCTTACGGTGAAAGACCTGAAAGGCTGCTCCAGCTCCGTTTTTCATACGGTTTATGTGAAACCCGGACCCACGGCCAATTTCGGCTTTACCATCCTTTGTAAAGGGGATACGACTTGTTTCTATGATAGCTCTACCGTTGCCACGGGATATATTAAATCCTGGGCTTGGGATTTCGGCGATACTTCCGCTTCCTCCCTCCAGAATCCGGATCATTACTATAAACCTTACCGGAATTATTACGCTACGCTGACGGTGACTTCCAATGAAGGTTGCAGCAATGCCATCACCAAACTCATCATATTCGATTCGCTTCCGGTGCCGAATTTCTCGGTAGCAAACACCTGTATGTTCGACAGCACCCGTTTTGTGGATCAGTCCACCTCGCCGGGAATTAGTTACATCAGGACGCGGAAATGGTATTTTGGTGACGGAACCAGTCTGACCACGGATTCCACCCGAAATACAGCGGCCCATGTTTACCTGGATACGACAACCTATGATGTTAAGCTCGTGGTGAGCAATTCCTTTGGGAAAACAGACAGTATCACCAAAAGAATTACAGAATATAAAAAACCGGTGGCGGATTTTACTTTCAATGATACCTGTTACAACCATCCGACGACCTTTACCGACCTTTCCCGGAGAGACGGGGGGGCTGCTTTAGCGCAATGGAACTGGAATTTCGGAGATCCTCTATCGGGAACAAAAAATACGGATACCCTGCAAAATCCCACCCATGCCATGAGCTATCCCGGGAGTTATCACGTGCAGCTGATTGTTACGAATGCCGACGCCTGTTCCGATACCGCCGTAAAAACGGTGGTGGTGGATTCGCTTCCGGATGTTTCGTTTACGGTGCAGAAAGACACCATGTGCTTCGGCGACAAGGCCTATTTTTACGGTGTAGGCAACAACATTACTTCCTGGCACTGGGATTTCGGGAACGGTGACACATCGACCTATCAGGATCCCGTTTATACCTATACGCAACCGGGTACTTATGTGGTGACCCTGACAGTGAAAGATCTGAAGGGCTGTTCTAACTATGCCATTGACACGGTCTTTGTGGGTTCCATTCCCCATGCGGGATTTACGATTGGAGCTTCCTGTATGGGAGATTCTACCCATTTCTATGATCAGACAACTTCTTCGGACGGATTCATCACAAAATGGAACTGGAATTTCGGTGATACCGCTTCTGCTGCAGACACCGCGATCCGAGAAAATCCGGCGCACCGGTTTACATCCGTGGGGACATATGTTACCCGTCTGGTGGTGACCGATAATTATGGGTGTTCTGATTCGGTTTCTCACTTTGTCAATGTCTATCAGCATCCTAAGGCTGCTTTCACCTATCAGCAGGCCTGTGACCCGGCTACCCGGGTTGACTTTACCGACCAGTCGTTGAGAGGCAGCAGCAAGAGTCCGATTGTCGATTATTTATGGCGGTTTTATCAGAATGACAGTTCCACCGTCCAGGATCCATCCTATAGGTTCCCGAACTATGATTCCTGCTATCAGGTGACGTTGACCGTAACGGATACCAACGGATGCCAGAACGTCGATACGGTTCAGGTTTGCCTGCGCGACAGCCTGACCATTGATTTTACCATGCCGGATGTGTGTAACGGCCAGGCGATGCCTTTTAAAGCCACCTATAATCCTTACGGAGATTCGATTGCTTCTTATACCTGGAATTTCGGTGACGGTACCTCGGAGGTGGTGACCTATCACGATACCATCAGCCATGTTTTCCCCCACCCGGGAAAATATAACGTGATGCTGAGTGCGGTAGATACCAACGGCTGCTCTGTATCCGTACTGCATCAGGCGGTGATCGACTCGCTGCCACAGGCGGATTTCACCTTCCGAACCCCGAATTGTGATCATCTCACCAGTTTTACCGGTCCGGAAGGAAACAGCGGAAATTTCGTGACTTCCTGGAACTGGAATTTTGGCGATACGGCCTCGCTTTCTGATCAGGACACGACGAAAAATCCAACACACCGCTTTACCGGTGTGGGAACCTATTCTGTCAAACTGCTGACCACCAATAGTTTTGGTTGTGTGGACTCGGTGACCCATTTGGTGAATATATACACCCATCCCAAAGCTGCTTTCAGCTATCATCAGGCCTGTGATCCGGCTACCCGGGTTGATTTTACCGACCAGTCTGTCCGTAGCAACAGCAAGAGTCCGATCGTAAGCTACCTGTGGCAATTTGACCAAAATGATACTTCCACCTTACAGGATCCTTCCTACCGGTTTCCGGCTTATGACTCTTGTTATCAGGTACTGTTAACGGTAACCGATACCAGCGGATGTCAGAACACCGATACCATGCAGGTATGCCTGCGCGACAGCCTTACCATTAACTTTACCACCCAAAAGGTTTGCCTGGGCCAGAAAACGCCTTTTCAGGCTTCCTATAACCCTGGTAATGACTCCATAGCTTCCTATACCTGGAACTTCGGTGACGGAAGTGCCGAAGTGGTTACCTATCACGATACCATCAGTCACGTTTTTGCTCATCCCGGAACGTATCAGGTGATGCTGAACGCGGTGGATACCAACGGCTGCTCGGTATCGATCCAGCATCAGGCGGTGATCGATTCACTGCCACAGGCTGATTTTACCTTCCTGACCCCGGATTGCGGTCACC
>JBJKPL010000194.1:0-5565 GCA_046706345.1 Candidatus Sulfidibacterium sp. | reverse complement strand
GTTTCGTATTTCGCTTACCGGAAAGAAAACGATTTGCATTTTTTGATGGCGGTCGCCGATGACGACCGTCATGACATCGCGATTTTATCGCACCTGTTAAAAGCAGATGAACCGCAGACTTTGGAGTCGCTGACGCCGGCCGTTTTTGCCCTGCATATTTTCGAAAGGGAAATTCACGAAAACTTCGATGTTGATTTTATCAACCATCCCTGGCTGAAACCGGTACGGTTTCCCCATGAAAGGTCCAATACGAATTCAACCGTCAACGACTATCCTTTTTATTCCATAAAAAGTCACGAACTGCACGAGATAGGCGTCGGTCCCATCCATGCCGGCGTGATCGAGCCGGGTCATTTCCGGTTTATCTGCAATGGTGAAAATGTGTTGCATCTTGAAATCCAACTGGGATGGCAACACCGCGGCGTGGAATCTTTATTTCTGAGAAAAAACAATCTGCAACGCAACCTGCTGGCCGAAAAAATTGCAGGCGACGCGGTCATCGGGCATACCTGGACTTACGCCCAGACGATGGAATCTTTAGCAGGAGTAAGCGTAAACGAACAGACCCAAATGGAACGCGCGCTGGCGCTGGAACTGGAAAGAATGGCCATTCATACCGGCGACATCGGGGCCCTGTGCGTTGACGCTGCTTACCATTTAGGGGCCCAGGTTTTCGGGATCCTGCGAACAGCCCTCATCAACTTCATGCAATTGTGGTGCGGAAATCGTTTTGGTAAAAGCCTGATCCGAATGGGCGGAACCCATTTCCCGTTTACGGAAGAACGTAAAGAGGAACTGCTGCAGATCCTGGCACGTTACGAAAAACAGTTTCTGGAAATGTCGCACCTGACCTACCGCCTGCCCAGCGTTCAAAACCGCTTTGATGCGGTGGGTAGCATCACCACCGAACAGGCACGTTTGCTGGGAACCGTCGGATTGTCGGCACGCATGTCCCAGGTAAACAGGGACATTCGCGTTACACACCCGTCCATCGCCTATCAAAAGTTTCCGTATGAAACCATCGTGGCCGAAAAGGGAGATGTTTTCGCCCGGTTTTTACTAAAACGCAAAGAGATCAAACGCTCCCTGGCCTGGATCCGGAGTCTGATGGAACATTACCCTTTCGACGCAGCACAGGCCGAAAAGCCCGATTACGATCTAAAGCTAAAACCCAATCGTCTGGCCCTTTCCTTGACAGAAGGCTGGCGGGGCGAGATCTGCCATTGTGCGTTGACAGACGAAAAAGGAGCACTAAAACATTATAAGGTCAAAGACCCGTCGATGCACAACTGGAAAGCGCTGGAACTATCGCTCAGAAATCTGGAAATTTCAGACTTCCCCATCAACAACAAAAGTTATAACCTCAGTTATTGCGGTCACGATTTGTAAGCATTATGATTGAAGAAATAAAAATACTCATCCATAACGGCAGACAGTACATTCCCGATCTGAGGAATGCCCAGGTGAAATCACCTTTCGGCGGCCGTCCCGAGATAAGCCACATCCCGGTCGATGAACCGGCCCTGGCAGCCACCTGCCCGACGGGGGCTATTTCATCAAATCCCGTCAGTATTGACCTGGGAAAATGCGCCTTCTGCGGGGAATGTGCTTTTGCCTTTCCCGAAAAAATAAAGTTTAGGACCGACTTCCGGATTTCGTCAAACCGGTGGGAAGACCTGATCGTGAAAGAAGGCGAAACGCATAAAATACGATTGGATGAAAGCAGCATCCGGCCTGAAATCAGAAAGACTTTTTCAAAATCACTGAAGCTGCGACAGGTGTCTGCCGGCGGCGACAACTCCTGCGAAACGGAATTGAATGCCTGTGGCAATGCCAATTTCGACATGGGGCGTTTCGGAATAGAATTTACGGCTTCTCCCCGACATGCCGACGGCATCGTGTTGACAGGACCCATCAGCGAAAACATGGCCGAACCGCTGAAAATCGCCTGGGAAGCCATTCCGGAACCCAAGCTCTTTGTCCTTTGCGGTGTGGATGCCATCAGCGGCGGAATTTTCGCCGACAGTCCTGCTGTCAACAGAAGCTTCCTGGAAAAATTGCCTGTGGATTTATTCATCCCCGGAAATCCATCGCATCCGTTGACGATCATCAACGGGCTGCTGGACCTGACAAGAGGGCAATAAAAACGGTCGATATAACCTGAACTACTACTGTATCAAGACCTGCACCCGGGGAATGGTGCCTTCTTCCACCCGGATGTTGAAACTTTTGGTCACGGTTTCTCCGTTCAAAAACTGGATCCCAGAAACATAGGTTCGCATGAAATGATCATACGGGTCTTCTTTGGGATTCTTTGGCGGCGGGCACTTTTTGACCGATATCGGGACCTTGATCATGATCGGCTGGGAATAGACTTTTCCGCTGGTGGCCGACAATCCTCTGCCCGTGGCATTGGGAAAACGGAAATGGGCCAGCGCATTCTGGTCGTTGCGAATAAAGGTCGGCGCCGCCACTTCAAACAAACGCATCATATTACCGCCCGTATTGGTCAAGGTCACGGTTACACGATAATAATCCTCCCCCTTTTTTTCCTTCCGTTTCAACGTCTGGTAACTGGCATCGATGCCGTTGATATTTTTTGTTTTCCCTTCCTGCAGCTCAACATAACCCTGCGCATTTGAAATTACGGGACCGAAAACCAGGAATACAAAAAGAGAGGAAATCAGGAATTTTTTCATGATCGTTTGATTAAATTTATACTGAATTGAAAGCCATTCAGGCGCACCACCGCGGAAAGCCATTTGTCGACTATCTTAAACAAATTTAAACTCTTTTTTTAGAAAACAAAGCATCCTGCCACCTGTTGCTCCCTGAACGCCAGGAAAAAGCAGCTCCAAACCAGGCCCACCGCAGCCTTGTTGTCGGAAAGAAATCATCATTTTTCTTCCATACGATCTTTTTCAGGGCCGGATCGTCGGAGTTTTTTCTTTTGAAATGCCAGAAACTGTATTTTTGTATCTTGAAAATGCCGGGCTGCCGCTTCAGGTAAGTGCCAAAACGATGAATTTAATATGAGGAATCCTAAATTTCTGGTTTTCTTTTCCGTGATCCTGATCCTGTATGCCGGTATCAATTATTATATCCTTCATCGCGGACTGTCGCTGCTGGACCCAAAAAGTCCCTGGCGGACTTTCCTGACGGTCTGCATTGTGGTTTTCGCCGCATCCTTTATTGCGGGTCGGTTTCTGGAAAGAAGAATGATCAATCCGTTTTCAGCAACGGTAGTCTGGGTGGGAGCCTTCTGGCTGGCGTTTATGGTGTATCTTCTGCTCCTGCTGGTGCTGATCGACTTTGTCGGCCTGCTGGATCACTGGTTCCAATTCCTGCCTGCTTTTGTGCATCTGCATCCCGAAAGGACAAGAAAAATGCTTGGAATAGGAGTGATCGCCATCAGCAGTCTGGTGGTGATCGCCGGGCACCTCAACACCTGGTTCCCGAAGATCAAAAATCTCGATCTCACCATCCATAAAAAGGCCGGCAATCTGAAAAGCCTGCATCTGGTTGCGTTTTCGGATGTCCATCTGGGTACGCTGATCGAAAAGCGGCACCTGGCAGGCATCGTCAAAAGCGTGAACGCCCTAAAACCGGACCTCATCCTCATCGCAGGCGACATCATCGACGAAGACATCAATCCGGTCATTCACAGCAATGTGGGTGAGACGCTCAAAAAACTACAGGCAAAATACGGCGTGTATGCCGTAACGGGCAACCACGAATACATCGGCGGGGTAAATAAAGCCAAAGAATATCTGACCCATCACGGCATTCATCTGCTCAACGATACGGCCCTGCTGATCGGAAAAAGTTTCTATGTGGCAGGACGGGAAGACCTTATGAAAAACCAGTCGGCACAAAAAAGAAAACCGTTGGAGGAAATCACCGAAGGCCTGGAAAAGGACCTGCCGCTGATCCTGATGGATCATCAGCCCTTCCGCCTGGAGCAGGCCGAAAAAGCCGGTGTGGATCTGCAACTTTCGGGACACACCCATCACGGACAACTCTGGCCCTTTCACTACATCACCCGCCTGGTGTACGAAAAAAGTTGGGGTTATCTCCAAAAAGGAAATACGCATTATTACGTCTCCTGCGGCGTGGGCGGCTGGGGTCCTCCCATCCGGACGGTCAGCAGACCCGAGATATTAAATATGACACTTCATTTTGATTAAACTTCATGACAATGGAATCAAACGACAAACTTTTTATTCTCTGGACCAGCGGTGAAAAACTCACCTTCGACGAAATGGTCTTCATGTATGCCTATAACAGCATCAAACACGAATGGTGGAAACACATCACCCTCATCATCTGGGGCGCAGCCACCGAATTGGCCGGGAAAGACCGCCAGGTGCAGCACAAACTCAAAAAAATGCAGGACGTCGGTATTGAGATCTCTGCCTGCAAAGCCTGCGCCGATGATCTGAAATATACCGAAACGCTGGAGCAGTTAGGAATAGAAGTTAAATACTGGGGCACACCCTTGACGGACATCCTGAAATCGGATGCCCGCCTCATAACCATCTAAACCGGCTGAATTCTTATGGAAATCTTACAAAACATCCCACCGCTTGAATTTCTCACCCGCATCAATCATTTGTTCGACAAACAGTGGTTTTTGCTGACCTGCGGGGACCTTGAAAAACAACATTTCAATACCATGACGATCTCCTGGGGCTCGCTGGGCATCATGTGGAACAAACCTTTTGCCATGGTCGTGGTCAGACCCACACGTCATACCTACGGGTTTATGAACCAGTACGAGGATTTCACCCTGTCGGCATTTCCGCAAAAATAC
The DNA here is from genome assembly GCA_046706345.1 of Candidatus Sulfidibacterium sp. Classification (GTDB taxonomy): domain Bacteria; phylum Bacteroidota; class Bacteroidia; order Bacteroidales; family F082; genus Sulfidibacterium. The sequence continues at coordinate 752 of JBJKPL010000194.1, read as the reverse complement.
CGCAGAGACCTCTCCCTGCTGGGGAGTGTTTCAGGAAGGGATACGGATAAAATAGCCCAAACCGGACTTCATCCGGCCGCCTCCGAAATTGTCCGTTCACCCGCCTTCGAAGAAGCCGAACTGATCCTGGAATGCAAAAAGATCTATTGGGACGATATGAAGCCGGAAAATTTTCTGGATCCCTCCATCTTTAAGCATTACAAAAAGAACGACGAGCACCGGATCTATTTTGGTGAAGTCCTGAACATCCAAGGCGTCTCAAAATTTCATTGAAGAACGCTTCCTGAAAATTGCCTCTTTTCCCATAACCCGGTAGAGGACCAAACCGGATTCTTTTGTATTTTACAATGAAGGCATCACGCCCGCCCGATTTTTCTAGGTCTTATCCCATTCTACCGAGTGATCAGAGAATTCTGTTTCCAAATTTTTGCTGAAAATTAGCGCACTATTTATTTTTATGTACTTTTGCAGATAAACTAATAAGTTTAACTAACAAAATGAATAGTTCAAAGATCAGCAGCACGTTAAGGTCGGCCATCTCATTGTTGCACAAAAGGTTGAGAAAACAAATGTATTCAACGGAATCTTATTCGATCACGGAAATTACGACCCTGGGGCGCCTGTATCGTCAGGATCAGTTGTTGCCCTCAGAGCTTGCCGATATGGCAAAAATAAAAACGCAATCCATGTCCCAGATCCTGAAAAAATTGGAACAACAGGAGGTGATTGAAAGGATCCCCTCGGAGACGGAC
>JBJKPL010000193.1:0-5655 GCA_046706345.1 Candidatus Sulfidibacterium sp. | reverse complement strand
CTTCGGGACATCCGGTAGCAACCACCTACGACCAGGTAGAGGAAGAAATCAAGAAAAATGTAGATTACATCGTGGGGATCCATCATTCGCGCATCGCTTCTGTAAAGCCCTCCACACTGGTAAGATTTGATGAAAACGGGGCGCTGAAAGTCATCCGGCCCTGAAACTGCTTTCATCTTTTGAATCCGGGACGGGTTTTTTTTGCATAAAAAGCCGTGCTATCTTGGCTTTAAAAACCCTGAGGTCAATGGGTTTGGTAATGGTATCGGAACATCCCTGCCGGACCATATCCTCAAGGTCACCCGGGAAAGCAATGGCAGTGACGGCTAAAATAGGAACCTCGGCATAGCGGGGCATCTCCTTGATACGCCGGGCCAGTTCTATTCCGGAAAAACCATCATCGAGTTTGATGTCCATCAGGATCAGGTCGTAATCTTTCAGTTTCACCCAGGTCATTACATCACGGGCATGGGGAGCAACATCCACATCATACTCGTTTCGAAGGATCTGTTCCACCAGTACCTGGCTGTATCTGTCGTCCTCAACATACAGGATCTGCTCTTTTCCCGTCTGGGGCTTCAGATTACGGATCTTATCGGGTGCATCCAAAATCATTTGTTCGTTTTTTGTTCCTTTGCATTTATGGGTATATAGATCGAAAAGGTAGACCCTTCTCCTACTTTGCTCTTAACCTGAATATGGCCACCCAGGAGTTCCACATATTTTTTTGCCAGGCTCAGCCCCAGTCCGGTACCTTCATAAACCCGGCTGTAGCCCATGCTCTCCTGCTGGAAGTCCTCAAAAATGACCTTTTGGTTCTTTTCAGAAATCCCGATGCCCGTATCGGCCACATTGATCACGATAAACTTCTGTCCTTCCAACACTTCGTTGACAAGTGAAATGCTTACCCAGCCTTCGTTGGTGAACTTGATGGCATTGTCCAGAAGATTCTCAATGGCTCCGTGAATGAATTTCAAATCCGTAACGATGGGGAAAGAAGTCATGGGATCGTCGAAAATGATCTTCAGACTCTTCTTGGCAGCTTCCTCCTTGTAATTTTTAATGAGTTTCCGAATCACATCATTGACATCGATCTCATTAAAATCAGGCTGGAAGTTCCCGGCTTCCATGGCCGAAATTTCGATCACAAGGTTCAGGGTCCTGAGCAACCGTTGTCCGCTTTCCTGAATATACTGGGTCATCTCGGCAATTTCTTCCAGATCGGAGGAATCGGAGATCAGCGTAGAAAATCCGAGGATCCCGTTGAGTGGGGTCCTCAGTTCATGGCTCATATTGGTCAGAATGGCCGATTTTAAGCGGTTGGCTTCTTCCACCTTTCTTTTCTCTTCCATGAGCTGCTCCTCCACTTCTCTTTCCTTGGAAATATCGCGCTTCACTGCGGCATAATGGATTACTGAACCATCATCGGAGAAAATAGGGAAAATCACTGCCAGCTCAGAATAGATGGTACCGTTTTTCATTTTATTGGTCAGGATGCCTTTCCATACCATCCTGTTGGATAAGGTACTCCAAAGATCCACAAACGTATCATCGGGGGTTAACCCGCTCTTCAGTATTCGCGGATTCTTGCCCAGCACTTCCTTCATCGAATAGCCGGTTTTTTCAAGAAAGGCCCTGTTCGCATAAACGATACCGCCGCCGATATCCGTGATCATCACGGAAAGAGGATTTTGTTCGATGACGGTGGAAAGTTTCTTGATCTCGGTGGCTGCAGTTTTTTCTTTGGTGATGTCATACAACGTCCCGATGGCCGCAGTTTTGCCGTGATAATTTATGGCAGCGGCAGAAAACTCCACCCATTTTTCAACCCCCTGTTTCGTGACTACTTTAAAATGATAACGGGATTCGACCGCTTTCTTGTCGATCCTGCGTTGTCCTTTTTCTTTGACAATGTCCTGAAAATCGGGATGTACCACTTCCCAGTAGCCCATGCGACAAATTTCTTTCTCCGAATAGCCCAACAGCTTGCAAAAAGCCGGATTGCCGTAAAGCATTTTTTCCTTGTCGTAGATTACAATGCTGGCGGAAGTGGATTCCGTCAAATTCCGAAACAGGGTCTCGGAGGCCTGGAGCAGGTTTTCGTTCTCACGTTGCGCCGTAATATCGATCAGGTAACCGTACATGGTGACGACCTCTCCCTTTTCATCCAGGTCGGCATAGGCATTTTCCAGCACGATGATGGGCCCGCCCTAGCGGGTACGCATTTTAAACTCGGGGTTTTCCACCGGTTTCCCATTTCTGAGTTCCCGGATCAGGTTTAAACGGTCATTCGGGTTCTCGTAAAGTCCGGAGGTTCCATGCGTATTCAGTTCCTCCAGACTACCGAACTCAAACATCTCCAGCACTTTCTTGTTACAGTACAACACCTCCGTTTCATTTTCGAGATAATCTCCCGAAATATCATGATCCACAAAGCGTTTGAAATGTTCCAGCGACTTGGCCAGCTCTTCTTCGGTAGACTTTTTCTGATGGGAGAGTCTGGACTGATTCAGCGCCATTTTCACGGCAAAATTCAACCGGACCAAATGTTCTTTCGAAATATAATCGGTGGCCCCGTGCTTCATACAGTCCAACGCAATTTCATCTTGAAACAGGGGCGAAATAACGAAAAACGGAGTTTCGGGAACCCGCCGGTTGCGTAATTCCAGGCCCCAATTGTCCGCTGCTTGCTTTCCATAGAAACTGCTCAGGATTACATCCGGTCGGAAGTGGTTCAAAGCATCGGTAAATTCTTCCAGGGTAGAAACAATGTGGATGGTGCAAGTGAATTCCTTTTTTAACTGCTTTTGTATTAATTCGGCATCTTCCAGAATGTCTTCAATCAAAAGAAATTTCAAATCATCCATATAATAATTGCAGGGTTTTTCAGCCTAAGATTTTGTCCATAAAAATAAAAAACGACCTCCAAACCCGCCTATTCCATACATTATCTGGTTAATAATGCTATACTTACGTATCAAGCGAAAATCCTCTGACCTGCTGAGTTTTTAGGTCTTTTGAACAAAGGTATATTATTTTTTTTGAAAACCACAAAGGGTTGTTAATAAAAACCCATGAAAAGTTCACAAGATAAGCCTGGATTTTCGGGGGTACATCTGGTAAAAAAAACTACCGGTTTCTGGGATGATATTTTAAGATACTGCTTTTCAAATCATTTACGTCAAGGTGGGTATAGATCTCGGTAGTGGTAATCGAAACATGCCCCAGCAGCTCCTGGACTGCCCTCAGATCCGCACCATTCTGAACCAGGTGAGTAGCAAAGGAATGACGGAATGTATGCGGGCTGATGGTTTTGCGGATCCCCGCTTTTTCGGCTTGCTTGCGTACCATAATAAAGACCATTTGCCGGCTTAACTTCCCACCGCGGCGGTTCAGAAAAACAATGTCCTCAGCACCCTTTTGGGGATGGACCTGGTTACGCAACTGATGGATATAGATAAGCAGTTGTTTTTTGGCCGCTTTGCCCAGCGGGATCAGCCTTTGCTTATCGCCTTTACCGGTGACCCGGATGATATCTTCGTTCAGATACAAATACGATAACCGCAAGTTAATGAGTTCCGAAACCCTCAAACCACAGCCATACAGCATTTCGATGATGGCTTTGTTCCGTGCTCCTTCGGGGAGGGAAAGATCCACCGAATCGATCAGGGCATTCATTTCATTGATATTGAACACCACCGGCAGCTTGAATCCCAACCGGGGCGATTCCAGCAACGTGGCAGGACTGGTTTCGATCTCTTTTTCCAGGACCAGAAAATTAAAAAAGGATTTTATGCCTGAAATGACCCGCGATTGCGAATAAGATCCCAGGCCGATATCATTGATGTACTGCACAAACTGCCGCAAATGTTCCAGGGAGACCTGCCGGAGACTCAGCCCCGGATTTTTGTATTCCATAAACTGAAAAAACAGGTCGGTATCGTGAAGGTAGGCTGCAATCGTATTCTCAGACAACCCGCGCTCCAACTGAAGGTAGGATTTAAAACCTTTTTGATAAATTTCCGCCTGCATGGGCCGTGCCTCCCGCCTTTAAATCGTTTTCAGAAAATTTATCACGAATGTAGGAATAATTGGCAATAAACTGTATTTTTGCTTCCGTTTCAATCCCGAATTACCTCAAATTATTGAATATTAATTAAATAAAATTAAGCCATGATTGATTTTTCTCTAGAACCCAGGCAAATTGAGATCCGTGAAAAAGTCCGTGATTTTGCCCGAAGGGAGATGATCCCCAACGCCAGAAAATATGATGCCTCCGCCGAATTCCCGTGGGATATCGTTAAAAAAGCTTACGACGAAGGTCTGATGAACGGACCCATTGACGTTGCTTTTGGCGGACAGGGACATAATATTTTCGAAAGCGCACTGGCCTCCGAAGAACTGGGTGCCGGATGTGTCGGGATCGGAATTTGTATGGATGCCAACACCCTGGCATTGACCCCGTTGTTGCTGGGAGCCAGTCCGGAACAAAAGAAACGTTTCTTCGGTCAGATTGCTGAAACCAAAGGCGTTGCCGCCTATGCCCTCACCGAACCCAATGCGGGTTCAGACGTTGCCGGCATCAAATCCAACGCCATTTTGCACGGAGACAAATACGTTTTGAATGGCCACAAACGCTTTATCACCAACGGTTCCGTATCGGAATTCATCACCGTTTTTGCCCTCACCGATCCGGAAAGAGGCGCCCGTAGCCTGAGTGCTTTTGTGGTTCCTACCAACTCTCCCGGCGTGAGGGTTGTGTCGAACCTTCAGAAGATGGGACAGCGTGCTTCCGTTCAAACCGAATTCATTTTCGAGAATGTGGAAGTTCCCAGGGAAAATCTCATCGGCGGTGAAGGTCAGGGATTTTTGCTGGCCATGAAAACGTTCGAAAGAACCCGTACCGGCGTCGCCGCCCTGAGTGTGGGGAATGCCCGGGCCGCCTTCGAAAACGCACGCGACTGGAGCAAAAACAGGATCCAGTTCGGGAAACCCGTTTCCGTGAATCAGGGCGTGAGCTTTATGCTGGCCGACATGGCTACCGAAATCGAAGCCGCCCGTTTGGTAACCTGGTATTCCGCCTGGGCTTATGATACCGGCCGCCAAGGAAAGAACCTCTATTCCGCCATGGCCAAACTGTATGCTTCGGATGTGGCCATGAAAGTGACCACCGATGCCGTCCAGGTGATGGCCGGCGAAGGTTATTCCACCGATTATCTTGTTGAAAAGATGATGCGTGACGCCAAGCTTTGCCAGATCTATGAAGGCACCAACCAGATCCAGCGCCTGGTGATCGGCAAAGAGATCCTGAAATAACACAAACATGATAACATGGAAAAAGCCCGGAACGAAATGTTCCGGGCTTTTTTTTGATCACAAAAGATCTTATCTCAGGATCTTAAGCCTGGCAAAACGTAAGAGCAGATTCTTCTCACCTACCTGATCGAAAAAAACCCGGGCTTTTTTGTTGGGTCCCAGACCTTCAACGGCGATCACTTTGCCCTTGCCGAACCGGGGATGTTCGATCTCCATACCCACCGCCAGGTTCAGGGGATCGTCACTTTGAAAATCGGGACCTTCTGTCGTGGCCTGCTCCATGGATTTGAGATTTCGTTTCTTCAGCGCAGGGGCTGCTGAAGTGCTTTTTTCGGTTGA
>JBJKPL010000192.1:0-6301 GCA_046706345.1 Candidatus Sulfidibacterium sp. | reverse complement strand
TAGCGAAATTCGTTGTAAGGAATGATCCCATCGGATTTATAGCCGATGTTCACCACGACTTCACGGGTGTTGATGGAAACAACAGTTCCTTCGATCACCTCATGTTCCACGATGGAACTCATGGTCTGGCTGTAGATATCCACTAACTTAGCCCGTTCGTCGCTTGAATAATTGTCTTGTTTTTTGCTAACGGCGTCCCAGTTGAATTCTTCCGGTTCTTCGTTTTTGGCAGGTTCCGCTTCGGCCACCACTTCTTTCTTTTCTTCCGTGGTTTCTTCCTTGGCTTTTACAGGTGCTTCTTCAGCAGCCTTTTCTTCAACGGGATTTTCGTTGGTTTGGTTCTGAGTTTCATCTACTTTCACTTCCTGTTCTTCAGAAGCTTTTTCGATGTTTTTTTCGTTCTCTGACATAAAAAATACTTGTGTTTCATCTCAACCGTCCGGTTCCCGTGAAAATGAAACGGGTTAAACATTCAATGGATCAGGTTTTAAAAATTTGACGGGTAAAGAGTTACATCAAATCCGGACCTTCTAAAACAAGGCTGCAAAAATAAGCATAATTGTCAGATTACAAAAGAAAGAACGGAAAAATTTCGCCGCAAGGCCCATGGATTTGAAATATTTTAACAAAACAGGGGACGACAGGATGTACTAATGACAAATCGGGGTGGCTGGGATGAGGATTAAAAAATAGGATGGCCTACCCGTATCAGCAAGATTATCCGTATTTTTGCAGCCCAAAAAGGAAAAAATCCCGGTCTGTCGGGACTATATCAAATTGATTATTAACTGTATTTCAACCTGCAAGGGGCGAAATCTCAATACCTGAAAAGAAAATGGCACTCAATTGCGGAATTATCGGTTTGACCAATACCGGGAAAACCACCATTTTCAACTGCATGTCGAATACCAAGGCCGAGAGTTCCAACTACGCTTTCAGCGCCACCAAGTCCAACAAGGGCATGGTGGAAGTGCCGGATCAGCGCCTTTACGAGATCGACAAGCGACTGAAGGCCGATAAGATCGTGCATACCACCGTGGAATTCGTCGACCTTCCCGGGCTGGCCAAAGGCGCCAGCGAGGGCGAAGGGGTCGGCAACAAATTTTTGGCCGATGTGCAGCAAACCGATGCGCTCATCCATGTCTTACGCTGTTTTGACGACGAAAATCTTCCGCACATCGAAGGTTCCATCGATCCCGTCCGGGATATGGAAATCGTGGATTTTGAACTGCAGGTCCGCGACCTGGATCTGGTAGATAGGAAATTGCAGCGGTTGGAGAAACTTGCAAAAACTGGAAACAAAGAAGCGAAAAAAGGGATCGAAGTCCTGACGGTCTATAAGAACCACCTTGAAAATTTCGGCAACGCCAGCACGGCTCCTGTAGAGGAAGGCGACGAAGCATACATTCAGGATCTGCTGCTGCTGACGGCGAAACCCGTGATCTATGTCTGCAATGTCGATGATATTTCCGCGGTAAATGGCAATGCCTATGTGGAAAAAGTAAAAGAACGCCTGGGCGGGGATCATAAAGTGCTGGTCATCGCGGGGAAACTGGAAGCCGAAATTGCCGACCTGGAAGATCCGGAAGACCGATTGGCATTTCTGGAAGACGCCGGATTGAAAGAACCCGGTGTCAACAAGCTGATCCGTGCCGCTTATGACGTACTGAACCTGCAGTCGTTTTTTACCATCGGGAAAACCGAAAACCGCGCCTGGACCATTCGCAAGGGCATGACCGCTCCCATGGCGGCAGGCGTGATTCACAGCGATCTGGAACGCGGATTTATCCGTGCCGAAGTCATCAAATATGATGACTTTATTGCATTGGGTTCGGAGCAGGCCGTAAAGGATGCCGGAAAATTTCATGTGGAAGGAAAAAACTACGTGGTTCAGGATGGCGACATCATGCACATCCGTTTCAATGTTTAAAGGGGGCGCAAAAGAATGAATGGAAAAGACCGGATCCCCGTTGAGATGTATTATACGCTCACCTGCCCGAACTGCCGTATGCTGAAGCACATGTTGGAAGAGATCCTGCCCCAGTTCGGCGACAAATTTGAATTCAAACGAAGCCTTGCCAATACCCCCAAAGGGATGATCAAGACCCTGAGACTGGGAATACATGCAGTTCCGGCTGTTCTCATTGACCACAAAGTTGTATTCAGAAAAGTTCCCTCAAGGGACGAACTGATCAACACATTAAATAATTACTAACCTGAAAGAAAAATGGAAGAAAAGAAAAAACTCAGATGTCCGTTGGGTGTTCCCGGCGGTATCCTCGCTGCTCTGGTTGGGCTGGCCGGTATCATTATGAACCTCATTCATTTCGATGGTTTTAACCTGGCCATCTCCTTTGGCCTTTTCATCATGGCCATGCCTTTTGTTAGGGTCACCCTGATGGTGCACTCCGCCAATGACAGGCTGGACGAACTGGAAAACAAGATCGGAAAGTAGTTTCATGTATTGCAAGGTAGAAGAAAAGCCCATCCTTGAGATGGCAGCCAGCAACATTGTCCAGCAGACCCCTTTCTGGGCTCAGGTGAAATCGCGTCAGGAAATGAAGCCCTTCGCATTCCAGTACCAGGCCACCGATGATGTTGTTTCGGCTTCCTCCAGTGGAAAGAAGCACATTCAGGATGATTTTCTGGTACTGATCCGCAAGTTTGATGACCACAACAGCTTTGCTTACATCCCTTACGGACCCAAAAATGCACCCGAGCTGGAGAATTATGGGCTTTTCCTCGAAGAATTGTCGGAAGCATTGCGTCCCCAACTGCCCAAAAATTGTATCCTGATCCGATACGATCTCCCCTGGGAAAACCCCTGGGCCCGGGAAGACGACTTTTTTGATGAAGAAGGAGGTTGGATGGGCCCGCCATCGCATCAAAGTCAGGAGTTCCGCGTAAATTTCAATACCAAAAAGTGGAATCTGGTCAAAAGTCGCAGCGACATTCTTCCCACCAATACCATCTTCCTGAACCTCGAACAAAGCGAGGACAAACTGTTGCAAAAAATGAAATCCAAAACCCGCTACAATATCGGTCTTTCCGACCGCAAAGGGATTCGGGTTCAGGAATACGGGATTGAGCAGCTGGACCAATGGTATGCCATTTATCAGGAAACCGCCTACCGGAATAACATCACCCTCCACGCCAAGGATTATTTTTACGCTGTCCTGGCACAGCAAAATGAACATGCACAGGATGTTAACGCCCGTCTTCTGATGGCGGATCACGAAGGCGATTACCTGGCCGCCATGTTCCTGGTGCTCTCCAAAAAAAGAGGCACTTACCTCTACGGTGCTTCCTCCGCCAGAAAGCGCAATCTGATGGCAACCTATGCCGTTCAGTGGGAAGCCATAAAAATGGCCAAAGAAGCCGGTTGCCGTGAATACGACATGTTTGGAACGGCGCCCAATGCCAACCCTTCGCATCCGATGCACGGATTGTATCGCTTTAAAAGAGGCTTTGGCGGGCGAATGTTCCACCGCATGGGATGCTGGGATTATCCGCTGGATCAGGAAGGATACAATACCTTCCGCGCCCTGGAAATCAACAGTCAGAAATACCATTCCAATTAGGTGCCGACTCCTTTTTTTAACCTCTCAACCGTCTTATTTAGAATCAGAATATATCTTGTGTTGCCGTAAAAAGGGAGCGGGTATTTTCTAATTTCGCACTATGTTTTCAAAAACATAGTGCTATGGATCCTGCCATCAATCTTCGTTTCCGGATTTGGATAGACAAAGGGGAACTGCCTTATCTCGGCATTGGCCGGATCGTTCTCCTGGAAAATATCATCCAATACGGCTCCATAACCAAAGGTGCAGAAGCCATCAATATGTCTTACAGAAAAGCATGGCAACTCGTGGAAGACATGAACCGGCTTTCTGACAGACCCCTGGTAGAAAAAAGATTGGGTGGAAAAGAAGGCGGCGGTGCCGTAGTGACGGAAGAAGGCCGGGAAGTCATCAGAAAATTCTACCTGTTGCAAACGCAAGTCGAGAATTTTTTGGAGGAAAAAATCCGGGAATTTGTATTCCCTTAAATGAACGCAGACATAAACTCCATACCCCAAGTTGAAAAAATGAATAAAATGAAGAATACCCTGCTTTCGCTGATCCTTGGTCTTATGTCCCTGTCTGTGGGGGCAGCCAATCCCGTCCCGAAGGTCACCCTTGCGGTAGCGGCCAACATGCAATTTGCCATGCGCGCACTGACCCACGTCTTTGCACGGGAAACAGGGATTGAATGTGACATGATCATCAGTTCATCGGGAAAACTAACGGCCCAGATCAAAGCAGGCGCTCCCTATGACCTGTTCGTCTCGGCAGACATGAAATACCCCGAAGCACTTTACAAATCTGGCTTTGGCCTGGAAGAACCGAAAATCTATGCCTACGGGAAACTGGTATTGTGGTCCATGGACCGTGATATGAAACCTTCTCTTGCGATTTTGAAAACGGAAGCCGTAAAGCACATCGCCTGTGCCAATCCAAAAACGGCCCCTTACGGCGAGGCTGCCGTCCAGGTTTTAAAGTACTACGGATTGTATGATCTTGTGAAACATAAACTTGTATATGGCGAAAGCATTTCCCAAACCAATCAGTTCATTGTCTCGGAATCGGCTGAACTGGGCTTTACGGCAAAATCAGTCGTTCTGTCTCCCGACCTGAAGGGCAGCGGAAGCTGGATAGCCATTGACCCCGACAGTTACGCTCCGATCGCGCAGGGCGTAATTGTGATTAAAAGGAACCATGCGGAAGTGTCAAATGCCCTGAAATTTTATCATTTCCTTTTTTCTATCGAAGCGAAAAAGATTCTTGAAAACTTTGGTTACACAGTGAAATAGCGCCTCGTGAACACATTAAAAGGAAATATTAAAACACTGAATACCCAGGGTCGCCTGACGATCGTAACGGTAAATGTAAGTGGGATTCCGCTGAATTCCATCATTATCGAAAACCCCGATACGGTAAGTTATCTGTTACCGGGTCATCCGGTTCAGGTAATGTTCAAGGAAACCGAGGTGGTGATCGGAAAAGGAAAAGATCTGCCCCTGAGCCTGGATAACCGGTTGGAAGGAAAGATCCTGGAAGTGAATCAGGGGGTACTGCTGAGCAGCGTAAGCATGGAGACGCAGGCCGGAGTGATCAAAGCGACGCTGACCACCGAAGCGGTATCCCGGCTTCTGTTGCAAGCCGGAGACACGGTTTCGGCTTTTGTTAAAACAACGGAAATCATGTTATCGGAATAAAATGGACTGGCAACCTCTAATATTGACTTTTAAACTGGCCCTGACTGCGACCCTCATCTTGCTGCTCGTTTCGGTTCCCCTTGCCTACTGGCTTGCATACAGCAAAAGGAAAATAAAGCCGGTGATCGAAACCGTGGTCAGCATGCCGCTGGTTTTACCCCCCACCGTATTGGGTTTTTATCTTCTGGTGGCGCTGAGCCCGGCCCATACGTTGGGTCACTGGTTGAATCAGTATCTCGGGCTGCAACTCGTTTTCTCCTTTGAAGGGCTGGTTTTTGCCTCTGTGATTTATAGTCTCCCGTTCATGGTCCATCCCATCCAGGCGGGGTTTTCCAATCTGGATTCCCATCTGGCGGAAGCCTCCTATGTGTTGGGGAAATCAAGGATCCGGACCCTTTTCAAAGTCCTGTTGCCGAACATCCGGCCTTCGCTGCTTACCGGCATTGTCCTGGCCTTTGCCCACACCATCGGTGAATTTGGAGTGGTCCTTATGATCGGGGGTAACATCCCAGGAAAAACCAAGGTGGCTTCTGTGGCCATCTACGACGAAGTGGAAGCATTGAATTATCATCATGCCAATGGGTATTCCCTCGTACTGCTGGCAGTTTCATTCGGAATCCTGCTGGCTGTTTTTTTGATCAACGGAGGTTATGTTAAAAGATTCTGGAGATGATAGAGATCACTTTACAGAAACAGCTTACTGCGGCTGACGGTCCGATGCAACTGCAGGTGGACCTCAGGATCCAACCAGGAGACCTGGTGACACTGTTTGGAAGTTCAGGAGCCGGAAAGACTTCTGTTTTGCGGATGCTGGCCGGTTTGATGGATCCGGAGCGCGGTCACATCAGGGTTAACGGTCATTCTTGGCTGGATTCAAAAAATAGGATTTCACTCAGCCCCCAACAACGCAGGGTGGGTTTTTTGTTTCAGCATTATGCGCTCTTTCCCAACATGACCGTTCAGGAAAATCTGATGTATGCCCTGGAGAAAGGCCAGAAAAAAAATATTGTCGCTGAGCTCATGGAAATCACCGAATTGCAGGAC
>JBJKPL010000191.1:0-8273 GCA_046706345.1 Candidatus Sulfidibacterium sp. | reverse complement strand
CCCCTGGGTAGCGGAAAACAGATGATCTCCTGGATCTCAATGCAGGATCTGGCACGGATGTATCTTTTCGCTCTGGAAAATCCCAAAATGATGGGGGTCTACAATGCGGTGGCACCGACGCCACTGGATAACGCGACTTTCATGAAGTTACTGGCCAAGCATCTGCACCGCCCCTTTGTACTTCCTCCGGTTCCTGCTTTTGTCATGAAGGCCCTGTATGGGGAAATGGCCTCCGTTGTGCTTGAAGGACAGGGCGCTTCTGCCGATAAGGTCCTGGCTTCAGGATTTTCCTTCCGGCACAATCGTCTGGAGGATTATCTGGACAGCTTATAATAGCTTTTAGAGCCTCTTGGCAAGGATAACAGTCGTCAGCGTTCCCGTGACCACACTCAACACTTTAATAAAGGAATCCATAAAATTCCGGTTGGGATTTTTTTGTTTCTTGGGTTTAAAGTCGACATAAATCCGGGAATTGGGAATGACTCTGGGGTTTCTGAACGTCGTTTTCTCGAAAGTCATACCGTTGGGATAAGTCACGGTGATCTTTCCGGCTTCTTTGGTTGTGTTTCCCGAAGCGTGAACATAATAACTGACCCGTTTGCCTTTTTGCCAAACGAAAAGTCCGGTATTTTCCACCGCTCCGTTTACCCGGACTGTCCCAGATCTTGACCCGATTACGATCCGATCGCCGTTTTGCAAAAACGCGATGTTTTTCTTCAGGGCCGTTTTTAAATTCATGATAAAAACCGAACTATCCCTCAGAATGTAAGAGTCGCTCAAATCGGCAAAAGGAGTCAGACCTCCGACCCGGGCCAGAACCGATTGAAGATCTTCTTTTTTGTTATTCAGAGTCACGACACCCGGGTAAGCTACTTCTCCCGAAACAGCCACCGATTTGGGGGCTTCATAACCCGATGTAAGACGGATGCTCACCACATCGTTCGGCTGTAAATAAAAAGCGTTTGGCCCGGGTTTTTTGACCTTTCCCGTGAGGTAGGCCTGGTTGATTCGAACCTCAAAGTCCTTGCTGAGTTCACCGGTATTCACATTAAAACTTTGCCGGTTCACGACAACCGTTTTCTGATCGGCATATTCCTGAAAACCGCCGGCCTGCAAAATAAGATCCTCCACCGTCATATTATCGGTAAGATCATAAACTCCTGGTTTTTTCACATAACCTTTGATGCTGACCATGGGATTTAGGATTTTATTGATGGCTTTGCTGTAAAGGATGACCTGATCTTTGGGTTGCAGCAGAATATTGGTTTTATTCTGAATGATGGAATCGAGGTTGAAGGTTTCGATTTTGAATTTCCCGGTGTTATAATCAAATCTCTTCAGATCTACCCGATTGGTCAGAATTTCAGAACGGTATTGGAGTTCTTCCAGGTTCGTGGAGGAAAAGATCACATCGTACATGGTCAGGCCTTTTCTCCAGATCATGGTTCTGGGTCGTTTTACAAACCCTTCAATGGTAACCAGCGGCTGGTTTTGAAGGCTGTCGTAGTTGTATACCACGATACTGTCATTTCTCTGAAGCCGAACCTGCACGCGGCCCTCCATGACATCTTTCAGGTTGAAGGTTTTGAAAAACCGGCTTCCGTTATCATTCTCCTTAAAAACGTCCACTTTTTCCAGGTAGGTTCGGGGCAACAGACTGTCTGCCCCATCTACGATCAGGCTCCTCAACGTTGGAAATTTATCCATGGAAAAAGTTCCGGGACGGTTTACCGAACCGGTGATGGTGACGGCATTGGCCAGGTGGTTCAATACGGTATCCACAGATATCTCATCGCCGTCAAAGAGCCTGAAATCCTCATGATTCTTTTGAAGCTGAGCCAGATTCACAGAGGTGAGATACTTATTATAAAGATCCTGTGCGTCCCGTTCCTCGATAGGCCGGATCCTTTTTATCTCAATATTTTTGATGGATGCATCGGGCAACAGACCGCTGGCAAAATTCAACAGCTCGTCCAGGCCTTCATTGGGTTTCAATTCGTAAATCCCCGGGGTACGCACGGCCCCGGAAAGCTTCACGGTGGAAAGCCGTTTGGGAATGAAGACCATATCGTTGTCCCTTAACCGGATGTCATCGTCCAGTTTCCCTTTGGTGATGAAATCATAAAGGTCGATGGTTTTGATGAGTTTGTTGTTCCGGTACACCATGATATTTCGTAAGGAACCTGTTTTTTTTATGCCTCCCGAGGCATAAAGGGAGTTTAATACGGTAGCGTATCCGTTAATCAGGTGGGGCCCCGGCGCATTGCTTTCACCCAGGACGGTAACACTCACCGGTCGCAATTGCGTCAACGAAACATCAATAAAACTGGTCTGAGGCCGGGAGGTTAACCCGCTGTAAAATCTACTCAAATATTTTGTGAGCTTTTTCTTCAAGGAGGCAAAAGTATTTCCGGCGGCAAAGAAAACACCGTCTCCCGGCAAATGAATATTTCCGTTGAGATCTATCCTCACCTGTGCCTGATACGTACTTGCTCCCCAGATGTAGATGCGAAGGCCGTCGCCGGGACCCACAATGTATCCGGGATCGATGTTTCCAACCAGGTAATGCTCATTGCCGAAAGGATTGTTCTTAAAAATGGAATACCCGAAATAGGGAAGTCCTTTCTCCTTTGGGGTCGGGGTAACTACCGCCTTGGTTCTCACCTTGGCAGTGTCAACCGGAGGGGAAAACCTGATCCGGGTCACCGTAGAATCCCCTGTCGTATCACTGGCTTGCAAGGGAGAGGTATGGGTGATATATTTGGCGATATATTCATCATAATTGATCCCATACATGTTTGCCATTCTCCGGGCATCGGCCTGGGTCATTCCTCTTTGAGCCAGGGCCGCCTGTACATCTGCCATGTTGCTGATGTGGTTTTTTGCCAGCTCGCTTTTTATCTGAGCGTCTGTTTGTGAAAAGCAGGTAACCGAAAGAAAAAGAGCAATCAGGGTTAGCATTAATTTGGTGGTGATCGCTGGTTGGTTGGGTACTTCCATATTCATAATAGATTTTGAAAAATTGGGAATGGTTAATCCCTTCGTCCCAAGAAAAAAGGAGGGTTTAACAGGAAAGAATTCTGAATTTTCGGCCTGACCTCTTTGATTTGAATCTTTTCAAAAAGTTGCTTTTCCATACGCTGAAATAATGACCAGACCTGGGTTTATATATTGAGACCTTTAAGGAAGGATGATATAGTCGATTTAAAATTACAGTAACCATAACTCATTAAATGAGTTATAAAATATTGTTCAAATATAGTTATTTTTATTGAGTCTAAATAACAAATCATAAAATTAATTTTAAAAATTGTTAAATAATTGATATATAGCCAATAGAATTTTGGAGATTTCCGGGTTTGCCCGTATCCCGGGTTCCGAAAGAATTGCAACAGGAAAGGGTTTCAGACGCAAAGATAATGGCGTCCGTTCTGGTGAAGGGAAAATAGAACACCCCGATTTTTTGGCCTTTTTCGTGGAAATCCTTCTCAGGAATAATCAAAGCTGCTCCCGTCCAGAAATTCCCTGAGAATGGAAGTGGGCGGAATTTCTTTCTCGGCGATGGGAACTATGTAAGATAAAAACTTCAATAACCGGAGTGCTTCAGGATATTGAGGGGCTATGGGCGGGACCTCCTTCAGGATCGGTTCGGCCCAGGGTTTCAGGACTCCGAGTTCGAAGAGCATTGCGGTATTGAACATGATGTCCGCTTCTTCCTGAAAAGGAAAAATATGAGTTTCTTCTCCTTGTCGCACGCTGGGCCACCGTTGCAAGGTCTCCAGAGCCGAATATCCTCGATAGCGGTAATCGCGCACCATTCTGCGGATCAGCCTGTTGTCCGTGGTAGGGATGTGGTTGGTGGAGTCGATGCTCAGAGAGGTCAGTGCCGAAACGTATACTTTGAACTTTCGTTTGGCCGGGATCATTTTTGTAACGGAAGGATTCAATGCATGAATACCTTCCACTACCACCAGCCCGTTTTGCTCCAGTTTCAGCGTAGTGCCGTCATAAAACCGTTTGCCTTCGGAGAAGGAAAATTTGGGCAGATTGATCTCTTTTCCCTCAAAAAGATCCAGTAAATTCTCATTAAAAAGCTTGATGTCCAGGGCATTAGGGCTTTCAAAGTCGTAATTCCCTTGGGCATCGCGAGGAGTAAATTCACGGTTCACGAAATAATTGTCCATGGAGATCACCACCGGTTTAAAACCATTGACATTCAGCTGAACGCCGAGTCTTTTGGCAAAGGTGGTCTTCCCCGAGGAGGAAGGGCCTGAGATCAGAATCACTTTGACATCCCCTTTCCTGCGGTTGATGCAATCGGCGATCTGGGCCATCTTTTTTTCCTGCAACGCCTCGGAGACCTTGATGATGTTGCCGATCTTCCCCTGCTGGGTCAGTTCGTTCAGCCTTCCCACATTGGGCACCCCGATAATGTCGCCCCATTCTTTGAATTCCTGGAACACCTCGAAAAGTTTGTTTTGTACGATGATCTCCTCCAGCTCGTTGGGGTTTTCAAGCCGGGGCAGCACCAGCAGCATGCCCTTGTAGTATTTTACAAGGTCGAATTTTTGAATATAGCCGGTGGAAGGGATCAGATATCCGTAAAAATAGTTCATGACGCCGTCCAACTGGTAAACCGAACTGTAAAACTGCCGGCGTGTGCGCATCAGCGTGCATTTGTCTTCCAGACCGTATTTCTCAAAAATGCCCAGCGCTTCTTCGGTCCGGATCTCTTCCCGGGTAAAAGGCAGGTCCTCTTCAATGATCTCCTGCATTCTTTTTTTGAGTTTTGAAACCACTTCTTCATGCGAGGATTGTTCGATGATGTTTCCCAGCTCGCAATACCAACCTTTGGAAACCGAATGTTCGATCTTGAGTATGTGATCGGGATACAGGTCCCGGGCTGCCTTGAACAGGACAAAAGACAAGGAGCGTAAATACATTCTTCTTCCGTCGGGATGGGTGGAGTCGATGAATTTCACCGATTTCGGTTTGTATATCATGTAGCTGAGTTCCTTCAGCGAATTGTTGACGATGGCGCCCAGAATGGGATATCCGGTATCGACTTTCATGATGTTGGCGATCTCTGCCAGCGAGGTTCCGAAAGGGATCTTTTTCTCGGTCCCCGTATTTTCGCAGAAAATGGAATAAGAACGTTCCATGTTGAAATGATTAACCTTATAAAATTACGTTATTTCTTACAAAGATAAAGAAGGCCTCCGGAAAATGTTGGGACTTTTGCTTGTTTTAAACATTCTTATGATTTCGTGGTTGCAGGGTTTAAAAATACGGTCTGTCCACGTACCTTCCGGTAAAAAGAAACCGCAACCCGCCCCATCCCGGAAAGGTGAAAAACAAAAACACATTTTATTATATTTGCTTTTTGTACCTGAACGAAACGATCAAAACCTATCCATTTTATACAATGAAAACAATTCCCGAACTGTTTGAAGGCAGTGTGGCCAAGTTCCCTGAAAATGCCCTGGTGTGGGAAAAAATTGATGGCAAATATCAAAAGATCACATTTACCGAGATCCGCAACCGGGTCTATCATCTGGCAGCAGCGCTCCTGAAAGCGGGCATCCGGAAAGGAGACCGAGTGGCCCTGCTTTCGGAAGGACGCAGCGAATGGCTGATCTCGGAACTGGCAATCCTGTATTTGGGCGCCGTCAACGTGCCCTTATCCGTAAAGATCAATGAACCGTCAGAACTTTCCTTCAGGATCAAGCATTCCGAATGCAAGCTGGTGATCACCAGCAACCTGCAGCTTGAAAAAGTCAGGAACATCCGGAAAGAAATCCCCAAGGTGACCGCCGTCGTTGTGATCGGCGAAGCAGAGCTGTTTGATGAAAGGAAGGAACTGGCCTATGAAAAGATCTACGCAGAAGGTCGTGAAGCGCTGGAAGACCTGAAGCCGGAGCTGGAAAAACTCTGGAAGGCCATCACGCCACACGACCTCGCCAACATCAGTTATACCTCCGGGACCACAGCCGATCCCAAAGGCATCATGCTGACACACAGGAATTATACCGCCAATGTGGAGCAGGCCAACACGCTGATGGATGTGACACCGGATTTTGTGACACTCCTGATCCTGCCCTGGGATCATTCCTTTGCCCACACCGTAGGGCTTTATACCCTCATCCGGCAAGGCGCCAGTCTGGCGGTGGTGGAACTGGGCAGGACCCCAATGGAGACACTCCGGAACATCCCGCAAAACATCAAGGAATCCAAACCCACTTTTATCCTCAGCGTACCCGCGCTGTCGAAAAATTTCAGAAAAAATATCGAAGCAGGGATCCGCGCCAAGGGGCCGGTGTTGAACAAACTCTTCCAGCATGCGCTGAAAGTTTCCTATAAGTATAATGGCCTGGGTTTTGACAAAGGACAGGGAAGGCGGAGGTTGTTGAAACCCATCGTGCGATTCTATGATAAGATTTTGTTCAGCAAGATCCGTGAAAACTTTGGCGGGAACCTTCAGTTTTTTATCGGCGGAGGTGCCTTGCTGGACATCGAACTGCAGCGCTTTTTCTATGCCATCGGTATTCCGGTTTACCAGGGCTATGGCTTGTCAGAGGCCGCTCCGGTGATCTCCTCCAATGCACCCTTGCATCATAAACTCGGTTCTTCGGGATTTTTAGTGAAGCCCATTGAGCTGAAGATCTGTGACGAAAAGGGGGAAAGCCTGCCGGTAGGTGAGAAAGGAGAGATTGTCATCCGGGGTGAAAATGTGATGAAAGGCTATTGGAAAAATGAAGCCGCTTCGGCGGAATCCTTGCGCGACGGTTGGCTGCATACCGGCGATCTGGGGTATCTGGATGAGGACGGTTATTTGTACGTACTGGGTCGTTTTAAAAGTCTGCTGATCGGCAACGACGGCGAAAAATACAGCCCCGAAGGCATTGAGGAAGCGGTGGTTGAACAGTCTCGCTTCATTGATCAGTGCATGCTTTACAACAATCAAAATGCCTATACCTCCGGATTGGTTTATCCCAATGTGTCCGCGCTGAAATCAGCAGTCAGGGATCTGGGACTGGATTATAAAACCGAAGAAGGAAGGAAGGAAGCCCTGAAACTTCTGCAGGGTGATATTGATGACTATCTCCCCGGAGGCCGGTACGGAAATATGTTTCCCGGAAGATGGCTGCCGGCAGCCGTCGGCGTGATGGATGAACCGCTGACCGAAGACAACCGCATGCTGAATTCCACCATGAAAATGGTACGAAAAAAAGTGGTTGAGCATTATCAGGGGCTCATTGATTTCCTGTTCACGCCAAAAGGAAAAAATATCGTCAACGAACGAAATCTTGATGCCCTGAAAAAACTCCTGGAAGGTTAAGGTTTTCGCTTAAAAACCTATGCCAGTCAGGGAGGTTGACACCAATTTTCAGTTTCCAGGTTTCTTGAAACCGTGCACGGAAAACCTGTTGCCTTTCGAAGACGGGTTTTTTGCCGGGATTTTGCAATTCGGTAATTCCATTCTAAGTGTTTTATTATGAACCTTTAAACGGTGATCAAATGGGTGGATCAATTTAGACCCCGTTTAAATTTACTCATAAACAAGGAATTATGATTTTTTAATAAGTAAATTCCGCCATTTATTTGTATTTTTGAGTTCTGAGATTAACCTTTTAAAAAAATATAAAATCATGAAAAAAGTTACTGTAGTCGGAGCGGGTAGTGTAGGAGCCACCTGTGCTGATGTTTTAGCTCAAAAAAACTTCCTGGATGAGGTCGTTTTAATTGATATTAAAGAAGGGTTGGCCGAAGGGAAGGCCCTGGACATTTGGGAAAGTGCAGCCGTTAATTATTTCGACACGCGTGTCAAAGGATATACCAACGACTATTCCAAAACCGCAGGTTCTGACGTGGTGGTGATCACCTCCGGTTTGCCCCGCAAACCCGGGATGTCGCGTGATGATTTGATATCTACCAATGCCAAGATCGTAAAGTCGGTTACCGACAACATCATGGCGGCTTCCCCGGATGCCATCATCATCATTGTTTCCAACCCGCTGGATGTGATGACCTATGCAGCACACATGGCTTCCGGTAAACCGGCCAGCAAAGTGTTTGGACAGGCTGGCGTTCTGGATACCGCCCGTTATCGTGCTTTCATCGCCGATGAACTGAATGTTTCTCCTATGGATATTCAGGCCTTGCTCATGGGCGGTCATGGCGATACCATGGTCCCGTTGCCGCGATACACCACCGTCAGCGGAATTCCCGTGACCGACCTGATCTCCAAAGAAAAACTTGATGCCATCGTCAAC
>JBJKPL010000190.1:0-2878 GCA_046706345.1 Candidatus Sulfidibacterium sp. | reverse complement strand
GTTGTCTTCATCCAGGTAATAGAAGTCGTCTTTCATCGCGCCGAAACGCACCAGGCCCTCGCTTTTGCTTTCGATTATCTGTACGAAAATGCCCCACTTGCTGACTCCTGAGATCAGCCCGTCGATGATCTGGCCTTTTTTATCCAGCAGGTATTCCACCTGTTTGTATTTGATGGATTCCCGCTCCGCATCGGCGGCACGCCGCTCCATTTCGGAAGCGTGTTTGCATTTTTCTTCGTAGTCTTCTTTTTTCGCCGACGGTTTGCTTTCCAGATATCGCTCCAGCAGCCGGTGTACCATCAGGTCGGGATATCGGCGGATGGGCGAGGTGAAGTGCGTGTAAAACGGGAACGCCAGCCCGTAGTGACCGATGTTGTCGGTGGAATAATATGCCTTGGCCATGGTGCGGATGGCGATGCTTTCCACCATGTTTTCCTCACCTTTGCCTTTCACATCGTGCAGCAGCTTGTTGTAGGATTTGGCCAACGCTTCATGCGACTGGATGTTCAGCGAATAGCCCAGTTTCCCGAGGAACTGCAGAAAGGTGTTGAGTTTTTCCGGGTTGGGCTGGTCGTGGACACGGTACACAAAGGTCTTGGGTGGTTTTTTGTTTTCCGGTTTCCCGATGTGCAATGCCACGGCCCGGTTGGCCAGCAGCATGAATTCTTCCACCAGAAAATTCGCCGTCCCCGTTTCTTTCACATAGGCTTCCACGGGCCGGCCTTTTTCATCGAGATGAAAACGGATCTCCGGCGTATGAAAATTGATGGCCCCGCTTTTAAAACGTTTTTCCCTCAGGATCTCCGCCAGGGCATGCAGCTTGAGCAGGTGGTCCGAAAATTCGCCGCTGCCACTGTCGAGGATCTCCTGCACTTCTTCGTAGGGAAAGCGGCGGTCGGAGCGGATCACCGTTTTGCCAAACCAGGTGTCCAGCACCTCGGCTTTTTCATTCATCTTAAAAACGGCCGAAAAGGTGAGCTTTTCTTCCTCGGGCCGCAGCGAGCACACGCCGTTGGAGAGCTTTTCGGGAAGCATGGGAATGGTCCGGTCCACCAAATAGATAGAAGTGCCGCGGTTGAAGGCTTCGTTGTCGATCACCGATCCCGGACGGACGTAATGCGACACGTCGGCGATGTGCACGCCGACTTCCCAAAGACCGTCCCCGAGCTTCTTCAGCGAAAGTGCATCGTCGAAGTCCTTGGCGTCCACCGGGTCGATGGTCACCGTCCAGACCTTGCGGAAATCTTTTCTTCCAGCAATGACTTCCTGGGTAATGCCGGCTTCAATTTTTTCGGCTTCCTTTTCCACGGCTTTCGGGAACGACAACGGAAAATCGTTGTCCGCCAGGATGGACATCATCTCGACGTTGTTGTCCCCCGGCGTACCAAGGACCTCCACAATTTCCCCGAAAGGGTTGTTGGAATGCTCGGGCCAGTCTTCGATGCGGACGACCACTTTCTGTCCGTTTTTTGCCGATTTGATGTTTTCTTTCGCCACGAAAATATCATACGGCATGCTTTGCGAGTCGGGGATGACAAAACCGTAGCCTTTGCTCAGTTCCAGGATGCCGACATATTGTGTTTTGTGCCGTTCCAGGATCTCCACGATCTGACCTTCGGTCTTGTGCCCCTGTCGTTTCGGCATCAGCAGCACCTTCACATGATCCTGGTTCAGGGCGTGCCGTACGTTGTTGGGCGCAATAAAAATATCGTCGCCGCCTTCGTCGGGCATCACATAGGCCTTTCCGGTCTTTTTCAGGTCCACGATGCCGGTCATGTATTTCTTCTTCTTGTTGAATTTCTCCAGCTGTCTGGGATTCAGCCGGAATTTCCCTCTTCTGACTTCATTCAGGAGTCCTTCCTGGGTCATGGCCACCAGCAGGTGATAGATGAGCTCACGGTCGGGTTTGTTGTTGATATGCAGGATGTGAGCCATCTGTTTGGCGTTGTATGGCTGGAAAGGATTTTCAGCGAAAGCACTCAGGATCACCGCCCGCAGGCTGGATTCAGGATAGTTGCTTTTTTTCTCTTTTTTTGACATGTTTTTCTTTTTTTGTCGATTCTATTCAAATCAGCCAATAAATATCTTTTTTACTGACCTACCCCTTCACCCCTTCCAAAAGGGGATTTAAGGAATTTATTGGCTGATCTATGATCGTAATAAAAATTAAAAAGGATTTCCACTATTCCCCTCCTCGGAGGGGTGAAGGGGTGGGTTAAAACAAAAAATTTAATCCTTTTTAATTCTTTGTTTTGTTAATATTCTAAGAACTTCATTTATGCTGCAACTGTGGGATGGCGCCGATCAGCTGCTTCGTATACTCGTTTTTGGGATGAAAATAAATTTCGTCCGCATCGCCTGTTTCGACGATCTTGCCATCTTTCATCACCATGATGCGGTCCGACATAAATCGTACCACCGACAGGTCGTGCGAGATAAAAATATAGGTAAAGCCGAATTCGGCTTTCAGTTCGTTCAGCAGATTCAGCACCACGGCCTGCACCGACACATCCAGCGCAGACACCGCTTCGTCGCAGACGATGAACCGCGGATTCAATGCCAGCGCCCGCGCAATGACGATGCGTTGCCGCTGTCCGCCGGAAAACTCGTGCGGGTAACGGAAATAATGACTTTCCTCGAGCCCTACTTTCCGCAACAGTTCCAGCACTTTTTCCCTGCGTTCCGCGCGGTTTTGATACAGCTTGTGCACCTGCATGGGTTCCAGGATGGCCTCGCCGATGCTCAGCCGGGGATTCAGCGAGGAATACGGATCCTGGAAAACGATGTTCAGCTCCTTGCGGTGCGCGTTCAGTGCTTTCCCCGAAAGGGAAAGTAAATTCTCCTTTTCATAAAAGATCGTTCCGCCGTCGGGATCGAT
>JBJKPL010000189.1:0-9545 GCA_046706345.1 Candidatus Sulfidibacterium sp. | reverse complement strand
CGAGATGTACACCGTTTACTGGGAATATGTCGAGAAAGTGACGCGGTTTGTGGAAACCCGAGGGAAATCCATCGTGGAAGAAGGTTCGGAAGCCAATGCCGTTCCCCGCATCTACCGGAAATATGGTTGTGTGCCGGAATCGGCATACAACGGGCTGCTGCCGGGACAAAAGTTCTATGACCATTCCAAACTGATCGCCGAACTGCACAATTACCTGGCCCATGTCAAGGCTTCTGATGATTGGAACCTGGCGGAAGTAATTGCCACCACCAAATCCATTTTGGATCATTACATGGGAACGCCTCCGACGGAATTCGAATACCAGGGCGTGAAATACGACGCTAAGTCCTTTTTTAAAAGCCTGAAGCTGAATATGGACGATTATGTGGATGTCCTTTCCTACATGCAGAAACCTTTCTGGCAACAGGTGGAATACCAGGTGCCGGACAACTGGTGGCATAGCAGCGACTATTACAATGTGCCCCTGAAGGTCTTCATGGACATTATCAACCATGCCGTCGAAAACGGCTACACCGTTGCCATCGGTGGTGATGTTTCGGAAGCCGGTTTTTCAAGGAAAACCAATGTGGCGCTGATCCCCGATTTTGACATCCCGGCCCAATACATCAACGATGAGGCCCGTCAGTTCCGTTTCTCCAACGGAACCACCACCGATGATCACGGCATGCATGTGGTGGGTTACATGAAAGACAAGAACGGAAACATGTGGTATCTTATCAAAGATTCCAGCTCAGGATCCAGAAACCTTGATCCCAACAGCCCCGAATTCGGTTATTATTTCTTCAGCACGCCTTATGTGGAACTGAAAATGATGGACATTATGGTGAATAAAGACGTCCTGAAACCGTATTTGAGCAAGTTCAAGAACTAAAGAAAATCTTTTCAGGAAAAGGGACTTCTGACCGAAGTCCCTTTTTTTGTTTTAAAGTTGATACTTTCATGCCTTCTTATATATTTGCACCGGAAATTTGAAGAGCGGAAAGTGGAGGAAGGATCCCGTCCGGGGTGGGTCCCCGAAAAGGGTTTCCATCGGGTACGAGTTAATTTTTTCACTCGTAATGTTTTGAAATGCAGTTAATAGAAAAAATTTCCGTTATCTTAAAAATTAAATTAGATTTGCTAAAAAATCATGGCGGACCTCACGGTACATTTGATTTTTTTCTATCATTGTAAAAAAGTAACAAGCGTTCATGAAGGGAAAGACCGTTATCATCACGGGTGCCAGTTCCGGAATCGGCAGGGCGTTGGCGTATGAATTTGCTGCCCGAGGTTCCAACGTGGTGTTGGGTGCCCGAAACGTAGACAGGCTCATGGAAATCGCCGAAGAGATCAGGCAGCAGGGCGGGGAAGTTGCGTTCACCCGGGTCGATGTGACGGATGAAAATGATTGTCAGAGTCTGATCGATACCGCCCTGAAGCATTTCGGAAAGGTGGATGTCCTGATCAACAACGCAGGGATCTCCATGCGGGCCTTGTTCAACGACGCCGATGTTGCCGTGATCAAAAGGCTGATGGACGTCAATTTCTGGGGAACGGTCTATTGCACCAAAAGCGCCTTGCCGCATCTGCTGCAAAGCAAGGGCAGTGTGGTGGCGATTTCTTCCGTGGCCGGGATCAAGGGATTGCCGGGGCGGACAGGCTATTCCGCCTCGAAATTTGCCATCCACGGCTTCATGGAAAGTCTGCGCATCGAAAACCTGAAAACCGGATTGCATGTGCTGATGGCCTATCCCGGTTTTACCGCATCGAACATCCGGAATACGGCCCTCGTCGCCGACGGGAAAGAGCAGGGAAATTCACCCCTGGATGAAGGCAAGATCATGTCGGCAGAAGCCGTGGCGCGTTATGTCTATAAAGCGGTAAAGAACAGAAAAACCTCGCTGGTGCTGACCACCGAAGGAAAACTGACGGTGTTCCTGAGCAAGTTTTTCTCCTCGATGCTCGATAAAATTGTGTTTAATCATATGGCGAAAGAACCTGATTCGCCTTTTAAATAGCATATTATTAATTAACTGTTTATAAATTTACTTAACCAAAACATTCAATAAAAAATGATCAGTTCGTATGAAATCATCCCTAAAGTTGGTCTGGGAGATTTAAAATTTGGAATGGACATGGAAAAAGTCGTATCCGAGTTAGGTGAACCGGAAGAAGTGGACAATTTTGAAAGTGAAGAAGAAATGAATGCAGTCCTGCTGCATTACTGGGAAAAGGGCTTGTCCGTCTTTTTTGAAGGCCACACCCGTCAGGTAGTGGCCGGTATTGAAACCGATCATCCGGATTCAAAACTTTTTGGGGAATATGTTATTGATATGACTGAAGAAGAGGTGATTGACCTGATGAACCGCAATGGCTACCCCGATTACGACAAGGAAAATGAAAACGGCGAAATGCGTCTGTCCTATGAAGAAGAAATGATTGACTTCTATCTGAAGAAAGGCCGGGTGGCCTTTGTGAACTGGGATGTCATCGTGGACGAGGACGGGAATCTGGCCGAATCACTTTCCTGATCCGTTCCACCGGAAATACTCCCCGATGCTTTGGGAGTCAAGAGATAACATGACCTGCAAGGCAGGTTTTAAAAATATAAAACGTTCCATTTTCCTAGACAATAATCCTTTATTTTTGTCAGGGAAATGGAATACCGAATCAACTCCGAATATCGGCCCACAGGCGACCAGCCTGAAGCCATCAGACAACTGGCGGAAGGCTTGAAACGCGGTGACAAATCCCAGGTCCTGCTGGGCGTTACCGGTTCAGGCAAAACCTTTACCGTGGCCAATGTGCTTGAAAAAGTGCAGCGGCCGGCCCTGGTGCTGAGTCACAACAAAACGCTGGCTGCCCAGCTCTACGGCGAATTCAAACAGTTTTTTCCCGACAATGCGGTTGAATATTTCGTTTCCTATTACGACTACTATCAGCCGGAGGCCTACATCCCCGTCACCAACACTTACATCGAAAAGGATCTTTCCATCAACGAAGAGATCGAAAAACTGCGGCTCAGCGCCACTTCCTCGCTGCTTTCCGGCAGGAGGGACGTGATCGTGGTTTCTTCGGTTTCCTGCATCTACGGTATCGGCAACCCCGAGGATTTTTCCAGCAACGTCGTTCATCTGACCCTCGGGCAGATGATCAGCCGCAACCGGCTGCTGCAACTGCTGGTGAATGCCCTGTATTCGAGAAACGACGTAGAGCTCAATAGAAGCAATTTCCGCGTACGCGGCGATACGGTGGATGTTTACCCGCCTTATGCGGAAAGAGCCTTCAGGATCATTTTCTGGGGCAATGAGATCGAATCTTTCGAGTCCATCGATCCCCTTTCGGGGAAAAAGATCGAATCGCTTGAAAATCTGACCATCTATCCTGCCAACATTTTCAACACTTCCCAGGATAAAATGAAATCCGCCCTGGTGGACATTCAGCTGGATCTGCAAAAGCAGGTGGATTATTTTCATGAGATCGGAAAGCACCTGGAAGCCAAGCGGCTGCTGGATCGGGTGACCTATGATGTGGAGATGATGCGGGAACTGGGTTATTGCTCCGGGATTGAGAATTACTCCCGTTATTTCGACGGCCGGAATCCGGGATCAAGGCCTTTCTGCCTGCTGGATTATTTCCCCGACGATTACATTACCATCATCGACGAAAGTCATGTGACCATTCCACAGATCCGTGCCATGTTCGGCGGCGACCAGTCGCGGAAGCATAACCTGGTGGAATACGGCTTTCGCCTGCCTTCGGCCATGGACAACCGGCCGCTGAAGTTCGACGAGTTCGAGCAACTCACGCGACAGGTCATTTATGTCAGTGCCACCCCGGCAGATTACGAACTGCAGCAGTCAGAAGGGGTAGTGGTGGAGCAGCTCATCCGGCCCACCGGGTTGCTGGAGCCGGAGATCGAAGTCCGTCCCAGCATAAACCAGATCGACGACCTGCTGGATGAGATCAGCCGGATCACCAAAGACAACAACCGGGCGCTGGTGACCACGCTGACCAAACGGATGGCCGAGGAACTGACCAAATACCTGATCAATCTCGGGATCCGGACGCGGTACATCCATTCCGACGTGGATACGCTGGAACGCATCGAGATCATGCGCGACCTGCGCCTGGGGAATTTCGATGTGCTGGTGGGCGTGAACCTGCTGCGTGAAGGGCTCGACCTGCCCGAGGTGTCGCTGGTGGCGATCCTGGATGCCGACAAGGAGGGCTTCCTGCGCTCGGAACGTTCGCTGACCCAGACGGCCGGACGCGCCGCCAGAAACCTCAACAGCAAGGTGATCTTCTATGCCGACAAGATCACCCAATCCATGCAGCGGACGCTGGACGAAACCAGCCGCAAACGCGAAAAACAGCTGGCCTACAACGAAGAACACGGCATCACGCCGACGCAGATCGTCAAATCCACGGATTCCATCCTGGGACAGACGGCGGTGGCCGGCACCCGGGGGATGGAAGAAAAAGCCTATGTCGAAAGCACGGCCTCCGGACTGGCGGCCGATCCTGTGGTCCGCTACATGAACCGCGACGATGTGAAAAAAGCCATCGAAAAGAACAAAAAAGACATGCGGGAAGCCGCTAAGAATCTTGATTTTATCGAAGCCGCCCGGCTGCGTGACGAAATAAAAGAACTGGAATCCCTGCTGGAGACGAAATAATTCCGCGCTTAATGCTTATTTTTGCAACGTCTAAATAAGTAAAGTTTTACGCAACTTGACACCATGACGCACGAGATCTTACCCACCGGGAGAAAAGCCCTGCAAATCAACCTGGACAGTAATTTTTACGGAACTTTTGCCGAGATCGGCGGGGGACAGGAGGTAGCCCGGCATTTTTTTATGGCCGGCGGCGCTTCGGGAACCATCGCCAAGACCATCTCGGCTTACGATAAAAGCTTCAGCGACGCCAATTACTGCACGGAAAAAAATGAGCGTTACGTCTCCGAAGAACGGCTGGTGAAAATGCTCAACCACGAATACAGCGACCTGGAAAAGGTGCTGACCGGAAAAAAACAGGACACGCGTTACTTTGTCTTTGCCGACACGGTGGAAGTGCTCAACTATCAAAAAACGAACTACAGCCACGGCTGGCTGGGTATGCGCTTTCAGCTGACGCCCGACAGCAAGCCCAATACCATCATCATGGATGTGAAGCTGCTGGAAAACGACGGGCAGTTGCAACAAGCCACCCTGGGCGTTCTGGGGGTGAACCTGATCTATGCCGGGATCCATTACCACAACCGGCCCCAGTTGTTTCTGGAGTCCATGACCGACAACCTTTCCCGCGACCGTTTCAGCATCAACGCCATCCGCATGTACGGCCCGGAGCTGGATTATGTCGACAACCGCCTGCTGGCCGTCCAGCTCGTGAAAACCGGGATGTCGCATGCCATCATGTTCGATAAAAACGGCGATGTGCAGCAACCCTCGGACATGCTCTACAAGAAAAACGTGCTCGCTTTTCGCGGAAGCTTCCGGCCCATCACCTACAACTCCTGGGACATCCTCAGCAAAAGCATGGAGCTCTTTAAGCGCGATGAAGACTATCAGGAAGACAACACGTTGTCGTTTTGTGAGATCACGCTGAACAACCTCGTCTCCACGGCCAAAGAGGAGATCGACGAAAAGGATTTCCTGGAACGGGTGAACATGCTCAACGAGATCGGCCAGAATGTGATGGTCTCGGATTTCAG
This sequence comes from Candidatus Sulfidibacterium sp., assembly GCA_046706345.1. GTDB lineage: Bacteria > Bacteroidota > Bacteroidia > Bacteroidales > F082 > Sulfidibacterium. The sequence continues at coordinate 3,832 of JBJKPL010000189.1, read as the reverse complement.
GGAATATTACCGCCTGGTGGAATTCTTCGGGCAGTTTAAAATGAAAAAATTGCGCATCGTGATGGGGGTGCCCACGCTGGAAAAGGTGATGGACGACAAATATTACCGGCACCTGAAAGGGGGCCTGCTGGAAGCCCTCGGCAAGATGTTCCCCGAAAACCTGAAGTTTTATATCTATCCCACCTTGCTGAAAGGCAAAAGACAAAACGAGCTCATCACCGCCGCCAACCTCAAGATCGATGAAAAATACCGCCTGCTGTACGAATACCTCCTCCAGAACCATTTTATCCTCCAGATCGACAGCGGCTTGTCGGACCAGCTGCGGATCAAATCACGCGAAGTGCTGAAAATGATCCAGAAAGAAAATCCCAACTGGGAAAAATACGTGCCCATGGCCATCGCCAAAACGATCAAAGAAAAAAACCTGTTTAAGGATTAGACCTCCTGATTTTCCCCGGGAATTCATTCCCGGGCTTGAATAATCCGTCCGCCCCGGGCGGACGCCTGATAACAGGCCATGAATTTATTCATGGCCATTGTTTAAGATTGAGAATTCCTTATTGTTCTAAAAACTCTTGAAGATCCGGGCTTCGGAAGTCCCCGGGGCTTCCACGACAAGGTCCAGAAAATATCCGAAAGGCGTCTGATCGCAGACATAATCCGCGTTTTTCATGCGCGCTTCCACCTGGTCGAAAAGCGATTTGGTGAAGAACGGATCGGCTTTGCTGTCGGAAAGGTGGGCAAAGGAATGCAGCACCACGTGGCGGGTGTCATTCTTTTTGGCCGCCCATTTCAGGTTTTTGACCATCTTGGTTTCGGTGGATTTCATATCCGCTTCATCTTCGGCTTCCGCCTGAATAAAGGCGACCAGCGCTTTTTCGAAACTTCCCTTTTCGGTCACCTCCGGAAAATCCGCCAGCGTCTTGCTGTTGGGATTGTAGGAAAACCGGTCGCAATAGATCATCAGCAATTTCATAATTCCGTTGTTTAAAGATGCATTTAGTGCAAAAAGTACCCCATGCCCACGCCGATGAAGGTGGCGATGGCATAGCCCAGCGTACCGCAGAGAATGGCCGGGATCACCAGCGATTTCCAGCGACGTCCCACGGCCATGGCAGCGGCGGTGGTCGGCCCGCCCATGTTGGCGTTGGAGGCAATGACGATCTCCGCCAGGTCGAGTTTGAAGAGTTTTCCGAAAAACAGGATGAACAGCAGGTGCACAAAGAGGATCGAGCCGGCAAACAGGAACAGGATCGGGCCGTATTTCAGCACGATGTAGATGTTGGCGCTGGCGCCGATGGCGGCAAAAAAGATCTGCATGAAGAACGTGCCGATCATGTCGGCGCCTTTGATGCTGTTCATTTGTTTCGGTGCCAACGTGGCCACCCCGATGATCAGCAGGGTGATGATCAATATGGCGCTGCCTTCGATTTTCACAAACTTTTCCAGCAGGAATCCGATACTCGAGATGATCAGGCCGATGGTCAGCGCTTTGCCCATATCCAGCAGGCTGGGATTCTGGTCGCTGTTGTCGAAGCTGAAATCCTTGTTTTCGGCCAGGTCGGCTTCTTTCTGGTGGTTGTTTTTAAAATTCCTTTTCAGAAATCCCACCGAGGGGAGGGCAAACAGGATCAGGAAATAGACGGTCATCACCAGGTTGTCGGCAGCCACCCCGGCGGTGAGCAGGTTGCTGTTGTGCAGCTGCAGGGCGGCGGAAGTGGCCACATAGTTCATGGATCCGCCGATGTAGGTCGAGCAGAAGATGCCGGCCAGTTTCCAGCCTTCGGCGCCCAGGGGGATGAGTTTGAACGCAATGATCGTCCCCACGATGGTTCCGATGGCCCCGATGATGAAAGCGATCAGCGTGGGACCGGATTCCTTGATGATCCGTTTCATGTTGGCCTTGAAAAGCAACAGCGGAACGGCCAGCGGCACCAGATACGACCACACGATGTCGTACGTGGTGGACGAGGTCGGTATGATGGAAAGGTTCGAAAAGATAAACGTCAGTAAAATGGTGACGACCACGGCGGAGAGCTTGTTTCCCCATTTGGTTTTCTGTTCGGCCCAGATCCCGAACGTGGCGGCAAATACCAACACTGCCCAGAGCAACCAGTGCTGCTGGGGCCCGATTAACGCGTGTTCAAACATAGAGCGATTTTTTGAAACGCAAATGTATGGGAAAAATCGGGAAATCAAAATTCACCTTCCGGCGGAACCTGGCCTGCAGCCACGAAAGTTGAGAGGGGGCAACGGTTCCGGCTATGAGCAGCCTGTCTGCCTCTGGCTGATCCCGATTTATCGGGATTGCTTACGGGCCTGTGTTGTGCTTTCGTGCTTTATTTCGCAGTCAAGTTTAGTGATAGATTTAGTGCGTTTGCAATTAAAATAAGATTAGAAATCCGTATATCTTCACCATTCTCAATTCTTGAAATATAGGGCCTTTTTTTACCAACTAGTTCAGCCAAGTCTTTTTGGCTAAGCTTTAATTCTTTTCTTCTGTTTTTAATAATTTCTCCAAAGTAAAATGAGAATGCTTCATCCCTGAATTTCTCACGAGTTTCGGTTCCCTTTTTACCAAACCTTTTTTCAATTTCGTCTTTTGCTTTTATTAACTTTCCCATGATTTTATGTTTTATAAATAATCCTTTAATAATTTCTCTGCTTGTTTAATGGCTTTCTTAAAGTCTTTTGTCGACTTTTTTTGAAACCCATTTAAACAAATTGCTTTTGTACATTCAGAAAAATTCGAATGGTCAATTGAAAATAGGATTACCCGAATTTCGTTCCCCGCTTTTATCCTTAATTCATAGAAGTCAGTGTTGATTAATTTTTAAATGAAGTTAGTATGTACAATTTTTACTTCTTCTATTACTTCAATTAATTGAAAGAATTTTTTTGAAATCCTTTCGTCCTGGTTGTCGATGAACTCTAAACATTCTTGAGTAATCAATATTTCTCTCATGGGACAAAGGTAACGTATTCGTTACGTATTTACAAATTTATTTTTGATTATTTTCTATTTGTGACTTTCTTTTTCAGCATGAAGCACAGCGTGCCCGGCTATGAGCAGTCCCTTTATCGCTTTTAAACAAAGCCTTGCTCGCTTGTATATGCCGTAACACATACAATTCCGGCATTTACCGGTTGGCATTAAGCCAACCGGTAATTTGTTTGCCAATGCTATCCATTAAGCCGGACAGCTCGGCTTGCTTTTTTCCATAGAATGCGCCAGTGTTGTTTATTTGAGCTTTGGAATTTGAAAATTGATATTTCCAATACCGGCAACGCCTGTGTCAGGCGGAAACGGTCTTCAGCTCCCTGACGTAATTCAGGGCATTCAGGGCGGCGATGGTGCCGTCGGCCACGGCCGTGGTGATCTGACGGTATTGTTTGGCGCGGCAATCACCGGCGGCGAAGACGCCCGGAATGTTGGTCCGGAGCTTCTCGTCGGTAACGATCTCATTCCATTTATTCAGTTCCACTGCCGTGTTTTTGAAAGCGCCTGTGTTGGCTTCATAACCGATAAAGATGAAGGCGCCGTCGACGGCAAGTTCGTTTTCTTCACCGGTTTTCAGGTGGGTATAGTGAATTTTTCGCAGGTTCTCGTCGCCGTAAAAACCGGTGATGTGCGATTCCATGATGAATTCGATTTTGGGATGTTCTTTGGCTTCCCGCACGGCCTGTTCAAAGGCCTGAAAGTGGTCGAATTCATGCAGGATGGTCACTTTGCTGGCATATTTGGTCAGCGAAACGGCTTCTTCCAGCGCCGAATTGCCGCCGCCGACCACCACGATTTCCTTGTCCTGGAAAAAATCGCCGTCGCAGGTGG
>JBJKPL010000188.1:0-5806 GCA_046706345.1 Candidatus Sulfidibacterium sp. | reverse complement strand
TCGTTATGCAGGTCAATGGTATGAAATTGCCCGTTTCCCCAATCGTTTTGAGAAAGGCCTGGAATGTGTCACCGCCAATTACTCTTTAAAAGAGAATGGTAAAATTGAAGTGATCAACCGGGGCCGTCCCACAGAAGACCTTCAAAAGGTCAAAACCGCCAGAGGCACAGCCTGGATCCCGGACGAACGCTATCCCGGAAGGCTGAAAGTCAGCTTTTTCTGGCCCTTTTCGGGGAATTATTACATCATGGCACTGGACCCTGAGTATCGGTATGTTCTGGTGGGAGATCCGTCAAGGAAATATCTTTGGATCCTCTCGCGTACCAAAACGCTTCCGGATGAAGTTTATACGAAGCTGTTGCAAATCGCCTCCAAAAACGGATTCGACACCCGGAAGCTGGTCCGCATTGTGCAGAATTGCCATCCGTTATCCCAGTTCACATCCCGTGGCATGGGAAATCGCAAATGAAATTCCATGCACCGGAGATAATAATTTATTTAGTTCGTATTCAATTAATTACATAACCATATTTTCAAATTAAATACAATATATCCATGATTGCTACCAAAGTTTTCAATTCAGTTAACAAACCAAACATCCTCGAAAAAGCGGATATCATCAACTTTTTATTCAAAAACCTTGAACAATACGGCGACCCGAAGGCCGACATTGAAAAGTGTGTGCATTATGCCCTGAAGGAAACCCCTTCATTTGGCGGATTTATCCTGGTATCTTATGCAGGCGAAGAGATTTCGGGGGTTGTTGTGATCAATGAAACGGGGATGAAAGACTACATCCCGGAAAACATCCTGGTTTATATTGCGACCCACAAAGACATGAGAGGAAAAGGAATTGGGAAACACCTGATGAAGCAAGCCATCGAATTGACCAAAGGGAACATTGCCCTTCATGTGGAACCGGATAACCCGGCCCGTTTTTTATACGAGAAAGTTGGTTTTACCAGCAAGTATATGGAAATGAGGCTGAAAAAATAATACCATGGCATACATTACACTGGATACCAAAAAATTAAAGGCAAACTTCGATTTTCTGGACCGCCTGTTTATCAAAAACAACATCCAATGGACTGTCGTTTCGAAGATCCTGAGCGGGAACAAAGATTACCTCTCGGTTTTGTTGAAACTGGGGATCCAACAAATCTCGGATTCGCGGGTTTCAAACCTGAAAACCATCAAAAGCATCGATCCGTCCATTGAGACCATCTACATCAAACCTCCTGCCAAACGGGCGGTTCCCAATGTGGTGAAATACGCCGACATCAGCATGAATACGGAAATCGGCACCATTCAGCTGCTGTCAGAAGAAGCGGTAAAGCAAAACAAAATCCATAAGATCATCATTATGATCGAGTTGGGGGAGCTTCGTGAAGGCGTAATGGGAGAAGATTTTATCGATTTTTACAAAAAGGTCTTCAAGCTGAGGAACATCAGCATCGTGGGTATCGGAGCGAACTTGTCGTGTTTGTACGGTGTTCTGCCCAATCAGGACAAGCTCATCCAGCTCAGCCTGTATGAGCAATTGATCGAGGCAAAATTCAACAAACAGATCCCCTTTGTTTCCGGTGGATCATCCGTCACCATCCCGCTGATATTTCAAAACCTACTTCCCAAAGGGATCAATCATTTCAGGGTAGGCGAAACCCTGTTCCTGGGAACGGATGTATACAACAACAAGCCGTTCAAAAGGATGCACTCCGATGTCTTCCGTTTATTCTCCGAGATTATCGAGCTCAGTGAAAAACCGGTGGTTCCAACGGGAGAAATGGGGACCAACGTCGAGGGGCTGACCTATAACTTTGAAGAAAAACTCATCGGCGAAACTTCCTATCGGGCCATTATAGACCTGGGCCTGCTGGATGTGGATGAAAATCATCTGGAACCGGTGGATCCCGCGCTTCATTTTGTAGGCGCCAGTTCTGACATGATCGTCATCGACCTGGGAGAAAATGAAAAAAACTATAAGGTAGGCGATTTGCTGGAGTTCAAAATGGATTACATGGGGGTACTCCGTATCATCAACTCCAAATATGTTGAAAAAAGGATCGTTTAAATTTGGATCATTTCACATCGCTTAGTATTTTTAACCAACGGATTGAAAATCGGATTTATGAATCCAGCAAAGGGAATCAAAACAAGATGCGCCTGGTCCAACAGGACCAAAATCTATCAGGATTATCATGATCACGAATGGGGTGTACCCGTCCATGACGACCGGAAACTGTTCGAAGCCCTTGTGCTGGACGGCGCACAGGCTGGGTTGAGTTGGGAAACCATTCTTAACAAAAGAGAAAACTACCGAAAGGCTTTTGATTACTTCGATGTGGTGAAAGTCAGCAGGTACGGAGAGGAGAAAATTGAGGCCTTGTTGCAGGATGCCGGGATAGTCCGGAACCGGCTAAAAATAAATTCCGCCGTCACCAATGCCAGGGCCTTTCTGGAGATTCAAAAAGAGTTTGGCAGTTTTGACAAGTTTTTGTGGGCTTTTGTCGAGGGCAAGCCCATTCAGAACCAATGGAAGAGCCTGGCGGAAGTGCCGGCCCGCACAGAACTTTCCGACAAGATCAGTAAGGAATTGAAGAAACGGGGGTTTAAATTTGTGGGGTCCACCATCCTTTATGCTTTCATGCAGGCCATCGGCATGGTAAACGATCATACAGTAGATTGTTTCCGTTATGAAGCACTGAAGTCCTGAGATTGGCCATAGCCATATTCCATCGAAAAGTTTTTCAAAATTTCAGTGAATCCCTTTTCAAATTAAAATTAATGGTTAATTTTGCCGCTCGTTCTTGAACAACCAGGAAATGTTTCGGGGTATAGCGCAGTCCGGTTAGCGCACCTGCTTTGGGAGCAGGGGGTCGTAGGTTCGAATCCTACTACCCCGACGCGGTATTGGTTAGCGCATCCCGATGAAATCGGGAGGGTATTAGGGTCGAATCCTACCCACCCAGGGATGTTCTAAAGATTGAATATTCAATTAATTCAGCACTCGGAGAGATGGGTGAGTGGCTGAAACCAACGGTTTGCTAAACCGTCGTACCTGTCAAAGGGTACCGGGGGTTCGAATCCCCCTCTCTCCGCAAAGCAAAAACCTCATGCGAAAGCATGGGGTTTTTCTTTTTCCCGCCGAAGAAAGTTTACTTTCTGAAGGCAAGGGAGAAAGAAAAACCAACGAGCAAAGCGAGTAGGGTTTTTGCTCTGCAGGCCCCACACTTTGGGATCAACGAAGTGAATCCCCAATAAACACTGAACACCCATTAACGATTTCCGATTTGAGAAGTTGGAAATCAACGAGCAAAGCGAGTAGGGTTTTTGCTCTGCAGGACCCACACTTCGGGATCAACGAAGTGAATCTTCATAAATTGCCAATCTGGCCTGATGGATCTCATAGAAACGATTCAAACCCGTCTTGAGAAGTTTGATAGGTGTCCATCCTTTTTCATCCTGCCAAAGAATTGCAGTACATTCACGGTTATATTCATTACCTTTGCGCCCTCTAATAGTTATCGTCCACTGGTTTTCTTTTAAATACCTTAAAAGAAATTTAAAATTTAATCATGCAATTTGAAGATCTGAAAATTATTGAGCCAATTATTAAAGCGCTTAAAGAAGAAAATTATTCTGTGCCCACCTCGATACAGGAAAGGGCCATCCCGCACATTCTGAACAGGAAAGATGTATTGGGCAGCGCACAAACCGGTACCGGAAAAACCGCGGCTTTTGCTATTCCAATTCTGCAGCATCTCTTCCTCGACCATCATCAGCGAAATAACAGCCCACGCAAGATCAATGCCCTCATCATCACTCCCACGCGTGAATTAGCCATTCAGATTGCGGATAGTTTTTCGACTTACGGGAAATATACAGGAGTAAAAAATACCGTCATTTTTGGAGGGGTGAATCAGGGGGCGCAGACCGCTGCGCTGAAAAGAGGGGTGGATATTCTTGTTGCAACCCCCGGAAGACTGCTGGATTTGATAGATCAGGGTTTCGTCCGGTTGCAGGATGTTGAATATTTTGTCCTGGACGAAGCCGACCGGATGCTCGACATGGGTTTCATCCATGAAATTAAAAAGATCATTGCCAAATTACCCGGCAAACGGCAAAGCTTATTTTTTTCAGCCACCATGCCGGCTAAGATCGTTGAGCTTTCGAGAAAAATTCTGAATCAACCGATCAAAGTAGAAGTAAATCCAGTTTCTTCTACTGCCGAAACGATACAACAATATCTGTACTACACCAATAAATTAAGCAAGAACGATTTGCTTCTCCATATTCTTCAGAATAAAAGAATTGATCAGGTGTTGCTGTTTTCCAGGACAAAACATGGTGCCGACAGAATCGTCCGGAATTTACAAAAACAAAAGATAAAATCAGCGGCCATACATGGCGACAAAGCACAGAATCAAAGACAAAAAGTCCTGAAGCAGTTTAAAGAAGGGGAACTAAGAGTATTGGTTGCCACGGATATTGCCGCAAGGGGTATTGACATCGATAAACTTAAATATGTCATCAATTATGATATTCCGAATATATCCGAAACCTATGTTCACCGGATTGGCAGATCAGGCCGCGCAGGGGACGAAGGTGTATCCATATCTCTTTGTGAACCTGAAGAAAATGCGTTTATAAAAGACATTGAAAAGTTGATAAACCAAAAAATAGAAATTATAAATGACAATCCTTTTCCGCAGACTGATAAACCAATGACAGCAACGGAAAAACAGGAATTCGAAAAGGAAAAAACAAAAAGAAAGCAAGAATTTTTCGCATCAAAAAATCGAAAAAGACCCAATTCCTCCCGGTTCAACAGGAAAAAATAAACTGCACGCATTCGGCACAAGCTGTGGCGAAAAACGCATTTCCATCCCCTTCAAACCTGGGGATGCTACCCTGTCAGGGCCTCCCCCATTTTCGTGAATTTATTAAAAGGGCCTAAAAAAAGGCCTGTCTGCAAAGGGTGAAAAAGGCCAGGGAATGAACATCAGGATGATCAGAAGTCCGATGCTGAACCAAACGGCCATGGTCTTAAATTTCTCTCTGTCTGTCGGTTTACGCTTAACTCTTGCCGACCCTATGGTGATAATGAGGATTGCTACGATCATCATCATACTATGTTCCATTCCGAAAAAGCGGGTTTCGGGTTGTTGGGTGGCTTCTTTGAAATGGTGCAGAAAATAGTCAACCACGGGGCTGATAAAATAAAGCCAAAGCCCGAAAATAAGCTCAATATGCACAATAGTGGTTGTCCAAAGCCTTACAGAATTGTCAAAACGTGTGAAGTTTCTTTTTGAAAGCAAGCCGCTGTAAGCGCGGAAGATTGCAAAAAGCAAGCCCGCGACTACCAGCCAACGTACCCATGAGTGCAATGCTAATATTGTGAAATACATGTTTGTGTTGTCGTTAATTTATTTATTATGAAGAACCAAAGCTTAATGCGCGCAAAGATAAGTCAAAAAGAGAGAAGTGATTTGCCCGTATGCGGACGGCTGTAGCCCGGAGGGGTTTAACAATTTCCAGGCTGTCGTTGACGGTAATCCTTGCCGTGATGAGAAATGCCCGGGTTACCAATAATCTTCCCGGCACGTCTAAGAGTTATTCCGGTGTGGGCAAACACTGGCCCGAACTCAGCCATTGTCAAACCGGTATGGGCAAAAGCCGTCCTGTGGCTCGCCAACATGATCGCTGCATTGGAAACCGTTAGCCCGGTTTCTATCCATGGATTTCTTAACGGGTGATTACTTATTTTCCAGCACCAGGTATGAATAGGGTTGCAAAGTAACCTGAT
>JBJKPL010000187.1:0-3375 GCA_046706345.1 Candidatus Sulfidibacterium sp. | reverse complement strand
GGCTACCTCCACGATCACTTCATCTTCGCGGTAACCCGGGATCAGTACCACCATCTTGCGCTTACGACTCTCCTGGAAAGAATTCTGTCTGATCCTGAAAATTCCAGCAAAGGCGAAAATAAAAAGGTAGAAGGTCGAAAAAGCCAGGTAGAGGTAGACTATCGTTTCAAAAAGGAGGAACAGGTCGTGAATCATAGCATCGGGTTTTCGTGAATTTCAGAGGAAAAAAGGTGGGTGATGTGCCAGCCGATGGCCCGGTAATAGGCCAGAAAGAAAGAGATCTTTCCTTTAAAAAGGAATTTAAATGCATTTTTCGGGATGGCCACCAGTAGTTGATAAATCAGGGCCAGATAGAAATCTTTCCCCGTTTGGCTGCGCCGCATGAAAACGATACGGTTCCGGTTTTGATAGTAGATCTTCAATGCACTCAATTTTCCGGTAGAGACGGATTCCTTATGCAGAACATGCGAATTGCCCACGTAATAGATCTTGTATCCCGCTTGTTTGATGCGGGCACACCAGTCGGCTTCCTCGTAATAAAGGAAGAAAATATAAGACATCAGGCCGATTTCCTTCACAACACGCATGGGCACCATCATGGCAGCCCCATGGGCATAAGCCGTCTCCCGGTCCTCGTTGTACTGCCCCCGGTCCTTTTCCCAGTAGCCGATGGCGGTATTCCGCATGGTCACTTTCCCGATGGGCGTATAACCGGCATACTGAATGGTGTCGGGTTGATAATAGAATTTGATCCGCGGACTAACGGCTCCGATGCCCGGATTTTGTTCGAGCTTGTCGATCAACGGCTCCAGAAAATGAGGCGGCACTTCAATATCATTGTTCAGCAACAAAACATATTCCCCCCGCGCACGCATCAAACCATAATTGTTTCCGGCGGCAAAGCCATAATTGATGGGATTTTCAATAAAAACAATGTTGGGATACAACTGCTTGATCTTCTTCGGATCGTCTTCCGTGGAATGGTTATCCACCACGATCACCTCGAAGTTGGGATAAGAGATCCGGTTCAGCGATTCCAGCAGGGCACAGGTGACCTCGGTTTGGTTGAAGTTCACCGTGATGATCGAAACCAGGGGGTAATATTTGTGCCGCTCTGCCATAGATGCTAATTGTGTTTGATGTCTTCCACGTGAGAATGCTGGGTATGAATGAATTTTTTGGAAGCGCCTTTCAACCTGACCAGACTCAGGATCATCAGCAGAAACCCGTAAGGCAGGGACATCAGCGCGAGCAAGGTCTTCCGGTTATAGAATCTGACCGGGACAGAGAAGATCAGGGCCAGGGCCGTCGCGACAAACAAAGACAGCCAGGCGAAAAAGCCGGGAAAAAAATAGGGTTGCAATGCCGGGACCGGAGCCAGGTAAACCACTCCGAAAATGACGGACAGGATAAACAGGATGCCACTCAGCAGGATCCGCGGCGGCTGCACCATCTGCAGAACCTTGTCAAAATAGTCGAAGTTCCCCCGGGTGAACAACATTTGTATACCGTCGAGAAAATGGGTCCGGAAATAGGCAACCTGAGCGGCAATCCAACGCCTACGCTGGTTGACAAACACGTCGGGTTTTTGTGTTTTCTCGTCGAGAATATGGGCGTCCGAAACGTAATCGATCCGGTATCCCTGGCGGATGAGCTTGAGCTCCACTTCCTTGTCTTCTCCCACCGAATCGATGGTTCGCATGGTTTCTTTAAAAAGTTTGTAATCAATGCCCATGCCCGAACCGATGAGTGCCGATGAGATCCCGAGCGCCCGGTGGCCTTTGCGGAAGATGCTGTTATTGATCTCTTCGCTGAGGGCATCCAGAATGGCAAATTTTGAGTTCAGGTTTTTGGCGGTACGGTGCCCCTGAACCGCAAGGAACCCCTTGTCAAAAGCCGCGTTGATCTTATGCAAAACGCCGGCCTCCATCAGGTTGTCGGCATCCAGGATAAAAGCCACGTCATAGGCATCTCCGATGATTTCCATGCACCGGTTCAGGGCTTTGGATTTTTTGCTGATTTCGAAAACCACTTCCACCACGCGAACGGGTAATTTTCTGAGCTTTTCCAACGTCGAAGGCTGAAAGCTGTCGGCGATCACGATCACTTCAAACAGATCTTTCGGATAATCTTGCTGGGCGGCCTTCTCAGCCACCGTGACAATCACCGAGTCCTCCTTGTATCCGGGAATGAGAACCGCAAATTTCCTGAGTTTTTCCGGTTTACCGCGGTTTTTCTTTTTGTAGAACAATCCCGCCACCGCAAATACCAGAATATACCCTGTCGCCAGCGCGAAATAAATAAATATCACCAACTCAACAATTCGTATGATCGATCTGAAATAGTCCATGTTAACGCTTATTTTCTTTCAGGGGAGGCAACCCGTAAATATTCCTGTAATGTGTCCAGTGCCACCATGCTGATTTCCAGCTGGCACGGCTCAAATCAAGCCTTCCTTTCAGCAGGTACCGCAGGGCCTGTTTGGGGATGGCCACGGTATAAAGGTAAAACAAACTCAGGAATTTAATCCAACCCAGGTTATTCCTTCTTGCAAAAAGGATCCGCCCCCGCGTCAGATAGAAGATCTGAAAAGGGCTTTCCTTTATTGTGGAGATGGATTCCTTATGCAGAACCAGCGATTTTCCCTGATAATAGATTTTATAACCTGCTTTTTTCATGTGTTCCGCCCAGTCGTGTTCCTCGTAATAAAGGAAAAAGTTCTCGGCCATCATACCTACTTTTCGGATGGCTTCCATGGATACCAGCATCGCGGCACCGAAAATGGATCCTGTTTCGCAGGTCATGTCAAATTGTCCCCGGTCCTTTTCTCCGAAGCCGAGGGCGAAATTCCGTATGGTTATGGGGTGTATGCGTGTAAAACCGCCAAACTGAAAAGTGTCCGGCGTGTGAAAATAGTGGATCTTGGGACTCACCATCGCGATGGAAGGATCCGACTCCAGCACTTCCACCAGCGGTTCAAGGAAACCTTTTTCCACTTCGGTGTCATTGTTGATAAACAGCACATATTTCCCGCGGCAAAAGGGGAGAGCCGCATTGTTCCCGGCTGCAAAGCCCAGGTTGGCGCGATTCTGAATAAAATGGATGAAAGGAAATTTTTCCTTTAGGGCTTCCGCCCGATCGTCCGCCCGCGAGGCATTATCCACCACAAAAACCTCGGTTTCGGGATAAGTGATCTTTCCAAAAGAAGTTAAAAATTCAGCGGTGACGCCCGACTGGTTATAATTTACGGTAATGACTGAAACCAGCGGCCATTTTCTATCTGCAACCCCCATACCTCATCAATTTAATCAAACGATTTTGCCGTCCATACCGGCAGTCCTTTCCCGATTCTGAAGTCTATTTCCCGCTGTAAAC
>JBJKPL010000186.1:0-5996 GCA_046706345.1 Candidatus Sulfidibacterium sp. | reverse complement strand
TTTTAAACTGATCACGAATTATTTTGTGGTTGGGTGATGCGTAAGTGCTGGGATCGGAAGAATCATAACGGGTGGTTTTACCAAAAAAAGATACCGACATGGTCACTTTATTAAAAGTTGTTGCTGTTTGCAGTGAATTCGTGCCCGCTTCGTTCACGGCAGTGGTCACGCTTTCAGTATCATTGCCCGCCATGTTCATATCCTGTCCCTGACTCTTCATGTCAATATTCATGGTTTCCTTGATTGTTGTGGCATAATGATCATTCTGGTGAAGATGATACCGTAGGTTAATTTTTTTTTCGGCCAGCAATTGTCCTGGCGCCACAATCGTGAACAGGGTAATAACAGTGAATAGCAGTTTTTTTAATGTTCTCATCGAATTAAATTTTAAGAGTTTATAGAAATCTATATTGATTCTTATCTATCACAAAAAAGAGTTTTGTATCAAAACAGACAAATATTTTTCAACCTTTTCTTACGATCGAACCTTGAGCAAGGCCGAAAGAAGATCGTTATCAAAATTCAGGGCACGGACACAGGTTCCGTATTTTTTTGGACACAGCCACGCGAAAAAATCAAAATGGCTATTTAAGTAATATGAGGATCTCATCCGCTTTGATTGCTTCATCATCCTTGGGATTGTCTTTGCTGTTCAGATCATAGACCATGGCATGACCCTTTAAAATAATCTCCGAATCAGTTTTCAAGACTTTGTCTGCGGTATATCCCAGACTATGATCTGTAAACCAATTTTTTTGATAATCGATGATCACTTTTTTTTCTGAAAAATGCCCTTCGACAAATTGCGCGTCAAATTCCAACGTTTTCTTATCCAGGGCCAATAACCTCACATTTTTAAAGGTGACGCCGTTTAATTTAAATGAAATGTCTCTTCCGATAATCAGACCGTTTTTTTCCATGTAACCCTCGCAGGATAAATCATATAAGGGCAGGTCTTTTCCTGAAGAATTCACCTTAATCACCGTGTTGTTTAAGTTTTTTGCGCGATGATCTGCTGCACTCAGCCTGGCGTTAAAAGCGAAAACACCGGTAATCATCACGGCAATCATGATCAGTAAGGTGGCTATTTTTTTCAGTGTGTTTGTTTTGAACTTGAAAAGATCAAGGAAACCCAAATAGGCCTCCAAAAAAAATCTGGAGATCGATTCGAGGTTGTTGAAAAAATTGAAACCGAAATAATGGACATAATCGAGCTCCAGCGCTTCACAAATCACTTTTATCGTGTAAATCCTGGGGGTGACTTCACCCGCTTCGATTCGCTGAAGTGTTCTTACAGAAAGTTTACATTTCTCTACGAGCTCTTTTTGGGTAAATCCTTTTGCTTTTCGGCAGTCTGCAATCTTTTTTCCAAGTTCTGGTTGAGTAATCATCTCAAACATATTGGTAATTCACCACTAAATTAGGTAAATAATTTTAAATTTTTTAATTTTTACCCGACATTTGCACGACATTCACCTGACATTTGACTTTTCATATCAATTCCAAAGTTGATCATGAACATCAAATTGCCTGGCAGGAATTGATGATTATTTCTTCAACTTTTAATCAGACATCCTGCAGGAAATACAGCTACCCGTAAGGGCGATGCCAGGTTTGCAGTCAGGATGCATGAAAGGATGCCCCGTAAAAGGGACCGCAAGGCCCGGTTCTGCCGCCGGCGGATAGCTGTTGCCAATGACCTGATTTTTCAGGCTGCCGCCATTTTTGGATTCGGCCCGTAATTATTTTCGCCCGGGTTACTGTCCATTATCATGAGAATCAAAAACCAAATACCTCCGATGAGCGGAATAAAGTTTATGAAGATCATCCATCCGCTTTTGCCTACATCATGAAGTCTTCTTACTGCAACTGCCAAACTGGGAATTAAGACTGCCAGGATGTACAAATAATAAAGCAACACATATCCTACGGTGCCAATGGCTTTTCCCAATAGCAAGCCCAGCCCCATGGCGATGGCTACGAAAATCACATTGAACAAGGCAAACATCCAATATTCTTTCCGCCTTGCCCGTCCGTTAAAATCAGCATACTGTTTTAACACTTTTAAATACCATTTCATAATTTTTTGTTATTTGCGTTTTCCTACTCGTATGGCTTTTCGGATCCGCCCCGTTTTTGAAAGTGGTCGCTGGTCTCCACTCGATTTTTTGAATCAAAGGCATAAAATTTCAGGCGTTAAGTCCATTTCACGCATTCTTTCCACCCGAAGGCATTATGTATCTTTGTATAACCCAACCTGGCCCAAAGCCTTGGGTATTATATATTGTGTTTAATTTATTTTTAACGAAGGATGTTTCAGGTTCAACCACCTCTCCTCAAATAGATCTTCGAGCAGAATTTAGTTTTTTCAGTTCGTTGAAGGTTTTGTTCTTTCTAAGTTTTGTCGTTTTAAAGATCCTTTTTCGTGATTCTCTGTCGTTCTTTTCGTTGCCTTTGGCTAATGAATCATCTGAAACACGGAAACAATGTTAAATATTAACAGGGGAAAAACGAATTAAATTTTTGAATTTTTGCACGACACTTGGGCGACATTTATGCGACAAGTTATGTAATTCGCTGGAGTAAAATGTTTTGAAATTTGATTCACAGGTTTTGTTTTGGCATTTTTAGGCCCAAGATCCGCCTTCGGAAGGTTCCTGTTTTAAAAAGTTGCCACTGATTCTCGCGGATACCTTAAACAGGGAGTCCGGAATTTCCGGTTACTTCTTTGCCGCGGAATCCGGATACCCTCAGGGTTTCAAAGGCCGATGCAGGCGGGGCAGGTATTGAATTCCTGTGAATTTCAGGTCAAAAGAAACGGCCCTTTTGCCGGGAAAGTTTTGTGATGGCGCGGTGCATAAAAAAACCGGCATACAGTTCATCTGTGTGCCGGTTTTAAGGTAGTGTGATCTTATCAGCCTAAAACTTTTTCGATAAAAAATTATTTTCCCAGATTGTCGGTGGACCTGATGAAGGCGGCCACATTATCGTGCAACTTCTTATGGGAAGGTTTATGCTGGTAAACCATGTGCCCCGAGAAATAGAATTTTTCTTCCAGGTTGGCCTGAAGTTTTTTCGGTAGGGCGAAGTGGTCGAAAGTATACATGGTGGCAAAGAAGGGCGTCCCCAGGTCGAAATAGCCGCTGTTTACCATCACCTTAAGGTCTGGGTTGTATTTCATGGCGTGTACCAGATCCACGGCTACATTGGGGGAGCCGCCGGAAAACGACTGCCCGACGCCTCGCACCCGGTGTTTCCAGTTCCAGTTGCGGATGTTGCCTGCCGAAGGACGGTAATGCAAATTCTTGCCGTAGTGCAGGGTGTTGTGGACATAGTCGTTGAACAGGGCGATGTAGGCTGCGCTGAAAGCGGCGCTGTGCGGATCGTATTCATGTCCCTGACTGAGCAGGTCCATCGTAGCGCCCGTAAACCGGGCATCCAGACGCCCCGTCGTTTCCCCTTTGCTGCTTAGCAGTTCCTTTTCGAACTCTGCCCCAGTGACGCGCATGTTGGCTTTGTCGAGGTAGGCGGTCGTCAACCCTGTGTAGTCATGAAGCTTGCTGATGATCGCACTCCGGGCTGTGCTGTCCAGGTTGTTGCCCTGCGCCAGGGCCTGGGCATAATCGTTCAGTGCAAAACGCTTCACTTCCTTCAGCAGCGGGAGGAGCTCTTTCGGTTGGTTGGGCAGCATGTGATGATACCAGGCCACGGCGGTGTAGCTGGGCAGGATCAGCTCGAAAGGCAGATCGTTGCCCGGGGTGAAGCTCGCCGTATGAAAGTCGAGGATCGAGGATAACAAAATGATTCCGTTGGGATCGATGTCCTGCCCCATTTCCAGGTCGCTGGAAAGTACGGCAGCTCGGGTGGTGCCATAGCTTTCCCCGAAGAGGTATTTGGGCGAGTTCCAGCGGTTGAACTGCGAGATATATTTCCGGATGAATTGGGCAAAAGCCTGTCCGTCGCCGTCGATACCATAAAAATCTTTGGCCGTGCCGGCACCGCCGTCATTTTTGCCGATGATGCGACTGTATCCGGTTCCGACCGCGTCGACAAACACCTCATCGGTGACGTCCAGCAGGCTGTATTCGTTATTCAGTAGGGTGTAGGGCGCTGCCGGCGTATGGGTATGATCGTTCATTTTGACCACTTTCGGCCCAAAGGCGCCCATGTGGATCCATACACTGGCTGATCCTGGTCCGCCGTTCCAGAAAAAAGTTACCGGCCGCCGCTCAGGGGAAACGCCTTTTTTTACATAGGCCACATAAAACATGCGGGCGGTTGTATCTCCGTGATCGTTGGTAAGATAAATATTTCCCGCCGTAGCGGTATAATCGATCTTGTTTCCTTCCACCGTTACCGTGCCGTCAGAGGTCACGTTCCGGTACTCGGGAGCCGAAATATGTTTTTTGGGTTGATGTTGCTGTGCTGACAGCGCAACAGGCAAGGTTGCTGCCAGCATCAAGGCCAGCAGGCGTAAAAGACTCAATTTTTTCATGGCTGAAATCTTTTGGTTCGTAAAAATTTTTTTTGTCGGATGTGGAATGTATCATCCCTGAAGTTTATTTTGCCCGGTTCCCTGTGATTTGGGCCATACAGATCAACGGATTCGGACCGGCAAACGCAAATATATAAATATTTATTTATGTATGCAGGGTGCAGGCTTTCCTGACATTAAAGCAATTTCAGTGTTTCCATTTCTTTATTAACGATGGATTCGGAGTTTCGCATGGCTTCCAGGGTCATGGAAAAGACCTTTTCCAGGTCCCATTGCAACATTTCGGCACCGGCCCGGATGATGTTGCGGGAGCATCCGGCGGCAAACTTCTGATCCTTAAATTTCTTCCGGACGCTTTTCACTTCCATATCGGTGACGCTCCTTGACGGACGCATCAAAGCTCCGGCCCAGATGATGCCCGAAAGTTCATCTACCGTATAAAGCACCTTTTCCATAAGATGTTCCGGTTTTACATCCACCGTTACCTGATAGGCGTGGGAACAAACGCCGTGGATGACCTCCTTGCCGAAGCCGGCTTCTTCCAGGATCTCCGCAGCTTTAATGCAGTGTTGCTCTGGATACATCTCAAAGTCAAGGTCATGCAGCAACCCGACGATGCCCCAGAAATCGGGATCGTAGTCCAGCTCCCGGGCATAATACCGCATGATCTGCTCCACCGTAAGGGCATGCTGGATGTGGTATTTCTCCTTGTTGTATTCCAGTAAAAGTTCTAATGCTTTTTGCCGATCCATGAGGTTGTGCTTTTAAAAATATCAAAGATAGAATTATATGTGGTATGGGCATAATCGGATCATAAATCATGGTGAACGTACCACCTTAGGATTTTGAATGTCTTTCATGAAACGGCATTAAAATTTCCATCTCAACAGGCTTTCGTCCGGACCATCTCTATACCATCCCTATACCATCTGTACTCAAAACCTACTTAAACCCCTGTTAAAACAGGGCATGTACCTACTTTTGCATACACATTGCATACAGGAAATACAGGTTTGGTATAGGGAAAATGGGACAAAGGGACATGGGGAACACGGAAATAAAAATCGAATTTATTGTGAGTTATAATTACCGGTTTAGATTGGATTCACTTGAAAAAATTGAGATTTTGAAGTTATGCCGCATGAGTTGAACAATTTATGAGCATAAAAATTTTTTTTGCTGCAAAAGCTTTACTTATTTTCCGGAAAGGGGAGGGGAAGGCTTTTTCCCTGATGGTTTCGGATCATTCCTCCCACCTGACACCCACTCAATTCCGACTTTCCTCCCAGTGGGGTCCCACTGTTGTCGGACCTGAGTGGGACTTATGTGGAACCTGAGTGAGACCCTGGTGGGAGAAGGGTAGGTTAAAACGCTTATTTATAGTTAAATAGTTGTTTTAAAATAAGTAATGTGCTGAAAATCAATGATTGTAAGGACTTAAGGTCTAACAAAAAAGCCTCCCGGGAAGGGGAGGCTTTGTCCATCCGGAAGTTGTGAACCT